>JBKJVQ010000042.1:0-8267 GCA_046717125.1 Methyloligellaceae bacterium | reverse complement strand
CCATTGCGCCGGGCTTCAGCCAGAGCCCGATGACGAATGCGCTCAACGAAAAGCAGGTGGCGGCGATCGCGCAGGCCATTCCGGCAGGCAAGTTCGGCAAGCCGGAGGATATTGCAGCCGCGGTCGTGTTCCTCGCATCCAATGAAGCGCACTACATCACCGGCGAGACAATGCACGTGAACGGCGGGATGATTATGATGTAAGCAAAAACACAAGGCGCATCCGGACTTTAGTGACAGTCCGAACCGCCACTTTCCGAGCGTATCGCGATTGTAGTCAAGGTCGATAAAGTGTGTTAGCTAGCCGCGGTTTACAGGGGGCGCTGCACCGGGACGGTTCCGTAAGGCCGTCAAACGGTGTAGCTGTCCAAAAGACGCGCAATGCTCAGGCTCCTGCTTGCCGGCGTGCGCAGGCTGGGCTTCCAAAAATTAAGTGAGGCGGAGAAGATGAGCGACGTAGCAGAGCGCGTGAAGAAGATCGTGGTCGAGCATCTGGGCGTTGAGTCCGAAAAGGTCACCGAAAACGCGAGCTTCATCGACGATCTTGGCGCTGACAGTCTCGATACGGTCGAGCTGGTGATGGCGTTCGAGGAGGAGTTCGGCTGCGAGATTCCGGACGACGCGGCCGAAACGATCCTCACGGTCGGCGACGCCGTGAAATTCCTCGAGAAGAACGCCGCCTGATCGGCGTTCATTCCTCCGGTTTCGATAGCTCTCCCGGATCATTCATGCGCCGTGTCGTCATCACCGGTCTAGGAATGGTCACGCCGCTGGCATGCGGCGTCGAGTCGAGCTGGAAGCGTCTCCTCGCCGGCGAAAATGCGGCGGATCGCGTCGACTCTTTCGATGCGTCCGACATCCCCTGCCAGATCGCCTGCGAGATTCCACGCGGATCGGGCGAGGGCGAATACAATCCCAGCGACTGGATGGAGCCGAAGGACCAGCGCAAGGTCGACGATTTCATTATTTTCGCCATGGCCGCGGCCGGACAGGCCCTTGACGACGCCGACTGGGCGCCCGAGGAGGCCGAGGATCAGAATCGCAGCGGCGTACTGATCGGGTCGGGCATAGGCGGTCTGCAGGGCATCGAGAAAGCTTCGCTGCTCATGGCCGAGAAGGGCCCGCGCAAAATCAGTCCCTTCTTCATCCCCGGCCGGCTGATCAATCTCGCCTCCGGTTACGTCTCCATCAAGCACGGACTGAAGGGCCCTAACCACGCTGTCGTCACCGCCTGTTCGACCGGCGCGCACGCCATCGGCGACGCTGCCCGTCTGATCGCGCTCGACGATGCCGACGTTATGGTCGCCGGCGGCGCCGAGTCGCCCGTTTGCCGGTTGGCGCTGGCTGGCTTCTCCGCCTGCCGGGCGCTTTCCACCGGGTTCAACGACGATCCCAAGCGCGCATCGCGGCCCTATGACCGCGATCGCGACGGATTCGTCATGGGCGAGGGCGCGGGCGTCGTGGTGCTTGAGGAATACGAGCACGCGAAGCGTCGCGGCGCGCATATCTACGCGGAAATCATCGGCTACGGCCTTTCGGGCGATGCGTTTCACATCACCGCTCCGGCGGAAAGCGGCGACGGCGCCTATCGCTGCATGTCGGCCGCGATCAAGCGCGCCGGGATCGATCCCGCTGATATCGATTACGTCAATGCGCACGGGACCTCGACGCCCATGGGCGACGAGATCGAGCTTGCGGCGGTGGAACGGCTGTTCGGCAACGCGGCCGGCAAGCTCGCCATGTCCTCGACGAAATCGGCTATTGGTCACCTGCTCGGCGCAGCAGGTGCGGTCGAAGCCATCTTTTCGGCGCTCGCGATTCGGGACAATATCGCGCCGCCGACTCTGAACCTGGACAATCCGTCGGTCGATACGGCCATCGATCTCGTGCCGCATACGGCACAGGCGCGTGAAATCAATACCGTCCTGTCGAATTCCTTTGGATTCGGTGGCACTAACGCATCTTTGATCCTGCGACGGGTGGATGCCTGAAGCTTCGGTCCCAGCTTTGGCCATATTGTTCGACAGAATTTCGGGTTAACGGTTTCGCGTGGGGACGCGGGGGAGAAGGCCGATAATCGGCGTCGCCCGGTCTGACACGAACAAGAGTGATGCACACGGGATCGACCGTTGCATGTCGGAGCGATCGTCCGTGGTTCTGCCCCGCAGTCCAACAGAAGCTCTGGAGCCGGCCCGCGCCCCTGGGCGGCCGGAGCGGGCCGAGCGTCGAAGAATGAACCCATTTCTGCGCGCGCTGAACTTTTTGCTCACGTTGCTCGTCGTCGCCGCGCTCGCGGCAGGCGGCTTGGTTCTGTTCGCGAAAAAGGAACTCGACCGCGCGGGTCCGCTCGATACGTCGACCGTGCTGACCATTCCGAAAGGCGAGGGGGTCAGCGCCATCGCGGACAGGCTAGAGCGCGAGGGCATTATTCGCGACCGGCGCATCTTCATCGCGAGCGTCATCTATTTCAAAGCCCAGCCCCAGCTGAAGGCGGGCGAGTACGAGATCAAGCGCAACGCATCCATGCGCCAGATCCTCGACGCGCTGGTCAAAGGCAAGTCGCTGTTGCGAAAGGTGACGATCCCGGAAGGCCTGACGAGCTTGCAGATCGTCAGGCGACTGCTCGCCGAGGCGGACCTCGTAGGCGAGATCGTCGTGGTGCCGCCCGAGGGCACGCTACTGCCTGACACCTATAAGGTTTCGACCGGGACGACCCGCCAGGAACTCATCGATCGCATGCGCAACGAGCAGCAGAAATTCCTCAATCAGATGTGGGCGCAGCGCGATCCGACGCTGCCGCTGAAATCGCCGGAGGAAGCGGTCGTTCTCGCATCCATTGTCGAGAGGGAAACCGGCCGGGGCGACGAGCGCGCGCGGGTCGCGAGCGTGTTCCACAATCGGCTGAAGAAGTCGATGCGGCTGCAATCCGACCCAACCATTATCTATGGCATATCCGGCGGGGAAGGCGCGCTCGGACGTCCGATCCTGCGATCCGAGATCGATGTGCCGAATTTGTACAACACTTACCAGATCGACGGTTTACCTCCGACGCCGATCGCCAATCCCGGGCGCGCGGCGATCGAAGCGACTTTGAACCCCGCCAAGACGGGCGATCTCTATTTCGTGGCTGACGGCACGGGAGGGCATGTCTTCGCCGCCAACCTTAATGACCACAACAAGAATGTCTTCCGTTGGCGCGAGATAGAGAAAAAAATGCGCGAGGAGGCTGAGGCCAAAGCCGCCGCAGAACAAGCGGCCCTCGGCAATGCTATTGGGGCGACAGGCGCTGGCGCGGATGCTGCCGGTCCCAAACCTGGCGAGGTCGTTCCGCTGCCCTCGCGCAAACCGAAAAAGCGCGGACGGTCCTGAGACAAAAAAAGAGCCGCCAGATTGGCGGCCCTTTGTAGGGATTAGTGGCTTACATCTTCTTCATGTCAGCGCAGGCCTTCGTGAACTGATCTTCCGTCCACTCCATCGAGCTGTCCCAGCCCTTCTCACACTGCGCCTTGGTCGGCGCGTTGGCTGCAAATGTGGGGGCGGCCGTAAAACCGACAATAGCTGCGCCAGAAGTGTCGCGTTGATGCGCTTCTTCATGCTTGGTTCTCCGAAAATTCGCGGAATTACCGCATCTCATGCCTAAACAACGACTCCGCTGAGAATGCCGTTCCTTAGGGCGCGCGTTGGGAGCGCAACTCTCTTGACCGACTGTCATGCTGGTCGCCTTGAGGCGGTGGAGCAAAGATACTTCTCTGCACTCCGGCGCACCAGTTTGTGTACTGATCGTTTTTTACGGATAGTTCGATTGGCATGAGCGAGGCAAACAGGACTGTCAGCACAGGGCAGGTCGTATTCGGCAACGCGCTGCCGTTCGCCCTGATAGCTGGCCCATGCGCGCTCGAAAGCCGCGATCATGCGCTCGAGATGGCGACGGCGCTGAAGGAAATTGCGGAGCGCCTTGGGATCGGCCTCGTCTACAAATCCTCGTTCGACAAGGCGAACCGCACAAGCGCATCGAGCGCGCGAGGGCTCGGGCTTGATCAGGCGCTTCCGATCTTCGCCGAAATCCGCGAAACGCTCGGCCTGCCCGTCGTGACCGATGTGCATGAGCGCGAGCAGTGCGCGCTTGTGGCTGAGGCAGTCGACATATTGCAGATTCCGGCATTCCTATGCCGTCAAACGGATCTGCTCGTGGCGGCTGCCGAAACGGGCCGGGTGGTGAACGTCAAAAAGGGGCAGTTCCTTGCACCTTGGGACATAAAGAATGTGCTCGCCAAGATCGTATCGTCCGGTAACCCAAACGTGCTCCTGACCGAACGTGGCGCCAGCTTCGGCTACAATACGCTGGTCTCGGACATGCGCAGCCTGCCGATCCTTGCCGAGACGGGCGCGCCGGTGATCTTTGACGCGACGCATTCCGTGCAGCAGCCGGGTGGGCAGGGGGCGACCAGCGGCGGCGAGCGCCGCTTCGTGCCGGTTCTGTCGCGCGCCGCCGTGGCCGTTGGCGTCGCGGGGCTATTCATCGAAACGCATCAGGACCCGGACAAAGCGCCCTCCGACGGCCCGAACATGGTCCCGCTGAAGGAACTAGAGCCGCTGCTCGTCGAGCTGATAGAAATTGATCGCATCGCTAAGCGGCGAAGCGAGACTTACCCCCGCCCGCGGTAGGGCGGCATGCCCTGATCGGGCAACCAGACCCCATCCGGTAGCGCGCCAGTCTGCCAGAATATGTCGATCGGGATGCCGCCACGCGGAAACCAGTAGCCGGCGATGCGCAAAAAATGCGGCTCGATCAGCGCCACGATGCGCTTGCCGATTGTCAGCGTACAGTCTTCGTGGAATGCGCCGTGGTTCCGGAAGCTCGTCAGAAACAGCTTTAGCGATTTCGATTCCAGCAGCCAGTCCTTCGGGGCGTAATCGATGACCAGATGCGCAAAATCGGGCTGGCCGGTCACGGGGCAGAGCGTCGTGAACTCTGGGCAGGTGAAGCGCGCGACGTAGGCCGTGTCGGGATGCGGATTGGCCACGCGCTCAAGCCTCGCCACATCGGGCGACGAGGGCTGCTCCGCGGGCTGACCGAGCTGAGTGAGGTTGTCGGGCCTATCGGCCATTGCCCGGCCCGCGATAGATGCAGCCTTCGTGGCAGGTGTCGCGTGCGACCGTAATTTCGGCGAGGCCGGGCAAGCGATTGTCGAGCCTTCGCCACAGCCATTCCGCAACGCGCTCCAGCGTCGGAGCTTCGAGCCCCTCGACGTCATTCAGGCAGTGATGATCGAGCGTGCCGTGCACTTCGCGAAGCGCGGCTTCGAAATCGTCGAAATGCACGACGACACCGCTGCCCACGTCCGGCTGGCCTTCGACCTCCACGCGCACGCGGAACGAATGTCCGTGAATGCGGGCGTTCGGGTGGCCGGGGGGGGCGGATGGCAGATAGTGCGCCGCCTCGAAGGTGAATTCCTTGTAGATACGCATGGCGCGCTATTTAGGGACTTTCGCCCGGCGAAGCCAGCGATGCGCCGCCGCATGGTGAGCGTCAGGGCAGCCCGATGATCTTGTGCGTTTGGAGGCTGAGCCGCCATCGCGGGTGCATGAGGCAATATGCAGCCGCGGCTTCGGTATTCTCGATCCGCGCAGGGCCATCCATGGGCTGCAGGAAAAAGTGCCTGAAATCCAGATCGGCCATCGCATCCGGCTGAAGCGTCTCCTGCGGAAAGACAAACTTCAGCTCATCCCCACTTGTCTGGACCAGCGCCGCCCCCGCTTTGGGGCTGACGCAGATCCAGTCGATCACGCGTGGAATGGTGAGCGTGCCATTCGACTCGATGGCGATCTCGAAGCCGCCATCATGCAATGCACCGATCAGCGCCAGATCGACCTGCAGCATCGGTTCGCCGCCGGTCAGGACGACAAGCGGCTTTCCTCCGCCCGGCCACGCGTAGCGGATTGCGGCGGTCAGCGTTTCCGCGGATTCGAACTTCCCGCCGCCCGGGCCATCGGTCCCGACAAAATCCGTGTCACAGAAATTGCAGGTCGCCTCGCTGCGGTCCTGCTCGCGTCCCGACCAGAGATTGCAGCCGGCGAAGCGGCAGAACACAGCCGCGCGGCCGGCCTGCGCGCCCTCGCCCTGCAGCGTGTAGTAGATCTCCTTGACGGAATACATGACAGGCTTCGTCCGCAGTCAGGCGCGCAGCAGAGACCAGAACGAGAATGGCCTGCGCTGCACGCGCCACTCCTTCCAGCCCTTCGCGCGCAGTTCGCAAGCGGGGCAGTCACCGCATCCATAGCCCCAGTTATGACGCGTCTCGCGGGACCCGCGATAGCAGGTATGGGTGTGCTCGACGATGAGGTCGATCAGCGCGTCGTCGCCGAGCGTACGGGCCAGCATCCAGCTCTCGGCCTTGGTGAGCCACATCAGCGGCGTCTCGATAACAAAATCGGTGTCGGTGCCCAGTCGGATCGCTTCTTCGAGGGCGCGCAACGCGGCGTCGCGGCAATCCGGATAGCCGGAAAAGTCCGTCTGGCACATGCCGCCGATCAGTGTCCTGATGCCGCGGCGGAAGGCGAGCGCGGCAGCGAACGTGAAAAAGATCAAGTTCCGCCCCGGCACGAAGGTCGAAGGCAAACCAGCAGCGGTCATCTCGATCTCGGCGTTACGCGTCAGCGCCGTATCGCTGATCGTTCCGAGAGCGGAGAGGTCCAGCACATGGTCCTCGCCGAGCCTTGCGCCCCATTCGGGAAATCGCTCCGCGATCTCCCGGCGCACGTCCTGCCGCGCGACAAGCTCGACCTCGTGGCGCTGGCCGTAGAAGAAGCCCAACGTCTCGACACTGTCGTAGCGATCGAGCGCCCAGGCGAGACAGGTCGCAGAATCCTGGCCGCCGGAAAACAAGACGAGCGCAGGGTGGCTCAGCATGGTCAGAGGCTCTTGCCATCAAAGGGCGTGACTGTCAGCGTGCTGATGTCCACGCCGTCGAGACACCGCACATTCACGGCGACCATTGCCTTGCCGTCCGGTTGCATTCCGGTGCCGAACGACTCGACGCCGCATTTCCGGCAGAAGCGGTGGTGGATCGATCCTTTGTTGAAGGTGTAGTCGGCGAGATCCTGTTCACCCGACTCAAGCTTGAAATCCTCCGCCGGCACAAATGTCAGCCACAGCCCCTGTTTGGCGCAGATCGAGCAATTGCAGGCCAGGATGTTGCCCGACAGATCGGCGTTGGTTTCGAAGCGGACCGCGCCGCAATGGCATCCGCCCTTATAGGTCTGCTGCGTCATATCCACCTGGTACCGCGACCCGTCGCTTGCGACGACATGGGCGCTTGCATGCCTCGCCCGACAGCCTAAAACCGCCCCACTCCACACCCATCCTGCATTCGATCACAAGGATAAAGGTATGACCGCCATCATCGCCATCCTCGGCCGCGAAATATTGGACAGCCGCGGCAACCCCACTGTCGAGGTCGATGTCGCGCTGGAGGATGGTTCTATGGGCCGTGCCGCCGTGCCATCAGGAGCGTCGACCGGTGCGCACGAGGCGCATGAATTGCGCGACGGCGATGCACGCTATGGAGGCAAGGGCGTGCAGAAGGCCGTCGAGGCGGTCAATGGCGAAATTTCCGAGGCACTCATCGAGTTCGATGCCGAGGATCAGCGCGGCATCGATCTCGCCATGATCGAGCTGGACGGAACCGCCAACAAGGCGCGGCTTGGGGCGAATGCGATCCTCGGCGTTTCCCTCGCCGTGGCGCGGGCGGCGGCGGACGCAAGCGGCTTGCCCCTATACCGCTATCTCGGCGGGGCAGGGGCGCATGTCCTGCCGGTGCCGATGATGAACATCGTCAATGGCGGAGCGCACGCCGACAATCCGATCGACGTGCAGGAATTCATGATCGTGCCGGTCGCGGCCGAAACCATCGCCGATGCCGTGCGCATGGGCGCAGAAGTATTCCATGCTCTTAAAAAGGCGCTGAAGGAAAAGGGTCACAACACCAATGTCGGAGACGAGGGCGGGTTCGCGCCTAATCTCGCCTCCAGCGATGAGGCGCTGCAATTCGTCATGCGCGCCATTGAGACGTCCGGCTACAAGCCCGGCGAGGACATTTACCTCGCTCTCGATGCCGCTTCGACCGAGTTCTACAAGGACGGCAAATACCGGCTGGAGGGCGAGGGCAAGACGCTCGATCCTTCACAGATGGCCGATTACTGGCGTGACCTCGTCTCCCGCTACCCCATCGTGTCGATCGAAGACGGCATGGCCGAGGACGACTGGGA
>JBKJVQ010000041.1:0-3757 GCA_046717125.1 Methyloligellaceae bacterium | reverse complement strand
ACAGCAGACCGTCCTCGACCGGAACGGATAGCGCACGATATCGCACGCCCAGAAGCTGGAAGTTCTTATCAGCGATTTTCCGCACCTCATCAGGCAGCGCAACGTATGCAACCCAGAACGACGCGCTGGCGAATTGCTTCATATTTCGCGCGTGCGGCCCGCCCGACTATCCTCGATTGCCTCATCCGCGAGCCCGTCGAGCTTTCCGGCGTTGGCATCCCGTTCGATCCGTTCGTCGAAGCGCTCGGCCTCCAACTTCTCGAACCAGTCGCGGAATTTCCGGAAGTCGGCCGCGGAAAGGCGCGATACCGCTTGCTCGATGTCGTCAAGTTCCGCCACGCATGGTCCCCTGTGCTCAATGACGCCGTAGTTTGATCCAAAGCGGGTAAGGAATCCATCTGGTCGGTTCCGGTCGCTCCGCGCAAAAAAAAGACGCGCCGTGCCTTGGCGCGTCCTCAAGTCTCCCTCTGCAAATCGCGCGGCCCAAGAGCCGCGAAAAACCGATCGTCCGTCTACTGATTCATCGCCGCCACACGTGAGGTGACCGGCGAGAGCGCCATCAGATTGTCGATGCGCTGCTTCTCCTTCTGGAATTCCGCCAGCACGCGCCCCTGAAGCTGGAGGCCGCGCGGGACATTGATGGTCATCGGATCGACGAAGCGGTTGTTGACCATCACTTCGAAATGGAGATGCGGGCCAGTCGAGATGCCGGTTGTTCCGACATAGCCGATCATCTGGCCCTGCTTCACGCGTTTGCCGATGACAAGGCCCTCGGCGAAACGCGACAAGTGTCCGTAGCTTGTGGCGAAGCCGTTGGCGTGCCGGATGCGCACGTAATTGCCATAGCCGCCGTTGCGGCCTGCGGCTTCTACGAGGCCGTCGCCGGCGGCCAGGATCGGAGTTCCGGATGGCGCCGCCCAGTCGACGCCCGAATGCATGCGGCGGATCCGGAGCAGCGGATGCTTGCGCTGACCAAAGCCCGAGGTGAAGCGACCGCCCTTGACCGGGGTACGCATCAGGAAGCGCTTCGCGCTGTCGCCGTTCTGGTCGTAATAGTCCACGATGCCGTCGGGCGAGCGGAAGCGGTAGAAGCCACGCGTTTCGCCCTGCACGGTGAATGCGGTGAACAGGATCTCGTTCGGCTCCGAATCCTTGCCGTCGGGCCCGTCCTTGGTATCGAAGAAGAGCTCAAAACCGTCGCCCGGATGAACGCGCTGCTTGAAGTCCACGTCGTAGGAGTGGACCCGAAGCAGGCGCTCCAGCAACGCGCCGTTAATGTGCTGGGTTACCGCGGCATGATAGAAGCTCGTGTAGAGTGAAGCCTTGCCGTCCTGCGGCGCATTCTGTTCGGCCGTCAACTCAACATCCACCGGATCGTCGCTGACGACATAGTCGCCGAGCGGCGAGCGCCGGACGGTCGCCTTGTGCGTGGCTTCGTCGAAGACGCTGACCTTGACGGGATCCATCGCGCTGGGGTCGGACGGAGAGGGCATCAGCGAAAGGTGAACGGTGTAGCCGGGCTTCAGCTTCAGGCCGCGATAGTCCTTGGCAACCGAATCGGAAAGCTCTTTGGCTTCTTCCGAGGCGACGCCGGCGGCAATGCAGATGCTCTTGAGCGTTTGGCCGTTCTTGACCTTCATAATCCGCGCCGCTGAAGCTGCCCCTTGCGGCGCGGCGGCAGCCGGGACGCTGTCGACCGCCAGTTCGGGCTGTTTGGCGATGATTGTCGTATTGCGCGGCGGAGCGAGAGACCCGACCGATCCGATCTCGCCGGCGCCATCGGGCGCATAGGCTACGCGCATGACTGAGTCCTGCCGCGCCTGATCGCCCTCGCCCGATTCGCCCTTCATGGCGAAGGGTCCCTCGGCCATCGAGAAGTTCTCCTCGGCCTCGGCCACGAGCTCGCCGACGTCGTCGGTCGAAAGCTCGAGCCCGTCGTCCTGCGGCACGACGTTGCCGGGCAGGTCGAGAAGCCGGACCAGGAAATCCTTGTCGACCGGCTTGGCCCCGCCCTCGCCACCCTCGTCGATAGGCGCGTCGTTCAGATGCAGCTTGAATGGATTGAAGACGGGGATCTGGCTTGCATTATCGGGTTGGGCCGTCGCCAGACGCGCGACGATCCGCGCATAAGGCTTGATCGAGATGAAGTCGCGGTCGCCGCGGTCCTGAACCAGCCTGTCGTGAATGATGTAGCGCGTGGCGACGCCGAGGGCCGTGGTCTCGATCCGATCCGTCTTCTGGCCGATTATACTGCCGTCGCGGTCGGCGACGGTTGCGCCACGAAGCGGTTCGAGGGCGGCGAGTCCCGCGCGGCGCATGGAATTCATCATGCCGCTGCCGTCTTCGACATTCAGCGATGCGTAGATGGCCACGCCGATGACGGCGACGCCGAACACGCCAGCAAGGCATGTCGACGCCAGCCACTTGACGCGCAGAACGGCGCAACTGTCACCGCTTTCGGGCTGATAGACGGCGGGCTTGGTGCAGACGATCTGACGCGACTTGCGGACGGTCTTGCCCAGCAGAATTACGGGCAGGCGTCCAGCCGAAGCCGGTACGAGCGCGCGGCCCGTATGACCCGCAACGAGACTGCGGCGATCGCTCAAGTCGCACTCCCCCCGCTTTCCGGTCCGCGACCCCGGCCGTCTGATGCGGCCCAGGAGACGCGCGGCCCGAAACCGGTCCTCGCCACCGAATATCCGCAAATGCATTGGCATCGTGGATATTCACAAGAATTTACGCGACGAAGCCGACGAGCAAGATCCGGAGCGCCATGTGGCAGAAAGCCCACGCGCCGCAAAACTCGTAAGCTGTTAGAATCCCCGTCAGCGCAACGATCTATCAACCATTTTTAGGTGTTGGACGTTGATCGATCGTTAACGCCAGCGTGACCGGCCATTCGGGCAGGAATGTGGCTCGGCGCGGGGGCAAAGCCGGAACGCGGCGCCTCTGTCTCGCACTGCAACAAGCCGCTTGACATCGAAGTCAGGTGCTCCTACATCACCGTCTCATCACGCGGGGTTGCTCGCTGCCAAGCGGGCCTGAACTCGCGTGATGCAATACCAGACCCGACAGAGGTGAAACGCCCCGGTTCCGGAGGCATCGAACTTCTGCCATTTGACATCCAATGGTGGATTTGCTTCCATTGGAGGTTCCGGCGCCGGTCAAGAGGATCGATCGCCGACGCTCTTTGACAATGTGGTTCGAAGAAAGGGAAACGCAGACGGCGGAGTCCTTGCGGTTGGATGTTCGGGATCAGTCCTGAACGCCGACCAAAGAGACTCTGACACGCTTGCGTTTTCAAATGCCAACATATGTGCGCATGCGATCTTCGTAGATCGTGTGCGAGACGTTTGTTGGGACTCGTCAAAACGCAAAGCGACTTATGTCAGAACAAACTCTTTCAACTTGAGAGTTTGATCCTGGCTCAGAACGAACGCTGGCGGCAGGCCTAACACATGCAAGTCGAACGCTGTAGCAATACAGAGTGGCAGACGGGTGAGTAACACGTGGGAACATACCCTTAGGTTCGGAATAGCTCAGGGAAACTTGAGGTAATACCGGATAAGCCCTTCGGGGGAAAGATTTATCGCCATTGGAATGGCCCGCGTCTGATTAGCTAGTTGGTGGGGTAATGGCTCACCAAGGCGACGATCAGTAGCTGGTCTGAGAGGATGATCAGCCACACTGGGACTGAGACACGGCCCAGACTCCTACGGGAGGCAGCAGTGGGGAATA
This sequence comes from Methyloligellaceae bacterium, assembly GCA_046717125.1. Taxonomy (GTDB): domain Bacteria; phylum Pseudomonadota; class Alphaproteobacteria; order Rhizobiales; family Methyloligellaceae; genus JBKJVQ01. Next base: position 19 of record JBKJVQ010000041.1, on the reverse strand, counting down.
TTGGACAATGGGCGAAAGC
>JBKJVQ010000040.1:0-3136 GCA_046717125.1 Methyloligellaceae bacterium | reverse complement strand
TGGACCTGTTCCCTCTTCATATCGAAATATCGAACCATGTGGCTAGCACCAAGCCCTGATTTCCGGCGTGTTCTTGAGGACGTTCGCGAGCTTCGGCACCGCGTGAAGCGCTATCCACAGATAGTGTTTAGGTATCAGTTGACGTACTGGCACGAATCGTGTGTAAAGTGGTTTATAAACACAGGACGGGAGAAACCTGCATGTCAGGCGAGAAGTTCGGCAAGTTCGTCCGCCGCGCGCGTGAGGCGAAGGACATCGGCTTGCGAGAAATGGCCAAGATGGTCGGGGTGAGTCCGACCTATCTGTCGAAGGTGGAGCGGGACGAGTTCGCACCACCGGCGGAGGACAAGGTCAAGGCGATTGCGCAGATCATCGGCTGCGATGTTGACGAGTTGCTGGGGCGGGCAGGCCGCGTGTCGACCGACCTGTCGGACATCATCAAGCGCCACCCGGTGGAACTGGCGGCTCTGCTTCGGACCACCAAGGGATTGACCACGGAAGATATCGCCCGGCTGGCCCGCACCGCGCAGAAGGCAAAAGACAAGTGAGCGCCTGATCGGGCGATGACTGTTTCGAAGATGTAGATGAGGATCGTCGGTCAATGACCAAGTTCGTTTCCTATGTGCCCGATGAGGCGATCGAAAAGGACGCCCAGGCGCTCCTCGCCGAGTTTGCCTATGCGCGCGGCGTCGTAATCGAAGCGCCCATCGCAATCGACGACATCATCGAAAAGCACCTGAAGATCGGCATCGAGTTCGACGCACGCATCGTCTGTTCGGCGTTCCGCGTTCGGGCATCGGGTTCGATCCCGATATCCTCGGCGGCATCTTTTTCGAGCAGAAGCGGATCGTGATCGACGAAAGCCTCGATCCCGACGCCAACCCGGCCAAGGAAGGCCGCTATCGCTACACGGTCGCCCATGAGGTCGGCCACTGGCGCCTACATCGCGGGCTACCTCGTTGATCCGAGCGTGCGTTGTTGTGAGGTTCCGGCCGACATTGGCCCCGCTCTGGTGAAAGCCGATTGCTATCGTTTTTCAGTTCACCCGAGACTGTCGCAACGTTTCGCCCTGCACTGCCTTAATTCGCCGCTCACGCAAGGATTCGCGGCGGTTCACCATCACGGCATGACTCTTACAAGAATTGGTCTCGGGAATTTTCGTCGCATTCCCTTTCCCCTCCCACCCCTCGCCGAGCAGCACCGCATCGTCGCCAAGGTCGATGCACTGATGGCGCTCTGCGACCGCTTGGAGGCGAGCCTCACCGCCACCGGCGCCACCCGCCGCCGCCTGCTCGATGCGCTGCTCGCCGAAGCGCTGGCGCCGGCCGAGGATCGCGAGCTAGAGGCGGCGGAATAAATAGTTTGCGGGCTGCAAGCCGGCGATTACCAGCCGTGCTGGAACAGGATGCCGACCTCGCCGTCGCCGCGTTGGACGACATCCGCCCTGCCTCGGCGGCCCGACTGGATAACGGCGAAGGCATTGCCGCTGCCCTGCTGATCGAGCGTCGCAGAATGGTCTCTGCCACGCTGACGCACATAGCCGAGATTGCCACGCCCGTTCTGAGCGATTGCCGCGCCGTTACGCTTGCCCTTCTGCTTGATCTTCGCATGGTCTTTTTCCTTCACCATGGCGTAGATGCCAAGACCGAACCGAACGAGATCGGCCTGCTCGCCCCTCGGGCTGAGCATGAAACTGATGTCGCCCGCCTGGGCTGGCGGCGCCGCAAGAGGCAACGCGCCGATGACCAGCGCCGCCGCGCCTGCAGTGAGTATGTTGCGCATCGTCTTCCGCCTTCTATCCATCCGATTCGCCGCGACCTACAGATCGCCGGTTACCCGCTCTGTGCAGACGACCGATCCGCGCTCGGTCTTGATCTCGAGCTTCGCTCTATATGAGCCGCCGGTAGCTCCGAGTTTGACGAGGCCGAGTCGATGCTCCGTGGCCCGATCGGTGAAGAACAGACCGCTCTGATCGATCTGGGCGCTGCCCGAGCCGGCCTTGGAGACGAGGAAGCGGTAGCTGCCCTCGATCGGCTCCTTCGAGATCACAAACGGCTCGAGGATGATCGATGTATCTCCCTGTGCGACCGAGATATCGCAGCCGAGACGCGCGTCCGCGTTGCGGTCGTCCGCTTCGTTGTCAGCTGCACCACTCACGGCACTCGTCGCAAGCATGACGCCGACGACGCACGCAGAAAGCGATCCGAGCAATTTGATTTTGGTCAACGACATGACTCATCTCCTCGCGATGTGGGCCGGGAAGCGCGCCTCCCGGCCATGACGCTTTAATCCTGGACGATGACGGACACGTTGCCCGCGCCAATCTGACGGACACGCGCGGTGTTCCCGCGGCCGGCCTGAATTACACCGATGGCGTTGCCGTTGCCGTCCTGGCTCGTGACCACGCTGTGGCCTTCTCCGAATTGCGCGATGCCGAGGATGTTGTGCCGCCCATTTTGGATCGAGTCGGCCCGGTGATGGCGTCCTTGTTGGCCGACCACGACGCGGTTCCGACGGCCGCGCTGTGTCGTGATCGAGGAGTTGCGGAAGCCGTCCTGGAAGATCGACAACCGGTTCCTGTGGCCCGACTGGTTGATGCCGGCGCCATTTTCATATCCGAACTGTTCCAGTGTGACTTCCGATTCCGCTTGGGCGTAAGGGAGGCTGAACGCTGTGACGACCAGGGCAAGGCCGAGACTCTTGATGATGCTTCGCGACATGACGGGGACTCCAATCGAGGCTGCTCACGATTGAGCATGCGCTGAGATTGGCACCCCCGGCCTGAACCGGATTTGAAGTCCGTGTTCAGACCATATTCATGTCCGTGAAGAGCCGGCCGCATCAGGTCCTTGTTTAACAAAAGGGGCGGCGGCGTTGGATCGGCGTGCCGGGTGTGCTTAGGGTGGCGGGTTTGGAACAGTCCGTGGGCCGGTTCAAGCTTGAGTTTCCTGCTTGCCACCTTCGGTTGTTTAGATTACACTAAACAGTTGAAGAAGCCATCGAATGCCGCCGATCCCGCCCGCCGCCAAGCGGTCATCTATGCCCGCGTCATCCTCCAAGGAGCAGGAGAAGGAAAGCTTCTCGATACCGGCGCAGTTGAAGCTGATCAAGGAATACGCCACCGCTAACGGCTTCG
>JBKJVQ010000039.1:0-15949 GCA_046717125.1 Methyloligellaceae bacterium | reverse complement strand
GCTTCAGCGAGAAGGCCGGAGGCCGCCGCCCGTCCGACTAAACGACCCTCAAGGGGAGGAGAAACCCCTGGTCGACGATAAGCCGATATCCGGCGAATTTTTCTTACGACCGGCCTCTTGACGCCCGACAAGCGCTCCCTAACTTTTTCGCTGCCAGGCGCTGTTTAGGCTTGGCCCAGAGGGGTGCCCGAGCCCTTCGGGCACTTCGTACCCAAGTTGCTCAGAGGAGGACATGGTTATGAGGAGCTCTTTTGACTTCGCACCCTACCGCCGGTCGTCGATCGGCTTCGATCATCTGTTCGATCTGCTGGAGAATACAAACCGTCTCGAGCAGGCCGACGGTTACCCGCCTTATGATCTCGAACAGCGTGGCGAGGATGCCTATCGCATCAGCCTGGCTGTGGCCGGCTTCGCCCGCGACGAGATCGAGATCACCAGCAAGCCGAACCTGCTGATCGTTAGCGGGCGCAGGAATGTCGACGATGGGCGCAGCTATTTGCATCGCGGCATCGCCGCGCGCGCCTTCGAGCGGCAGTTCCAGCTGGCTGACTATGTGCAGGTGACTGGAGCGTCGCTCGACAATGGTCTGCTTAAAATCGACTTGACTCGCGAGCTGCCCGAAGAGGTTAAGCCACGCAAGATCGAGATCGGCAATGACGCTGCTATGCAGCAGCAGATCGAATCGGGCGCGACGCGCAAAGTCGCCTGATCCCTGTAATCGAAGTGGGTCGCCCGGCTACGGCTTCAGCTGAGGCCGGGCGATCCTTACCGCCTGAAGGGGTCAGCAAGAGGAGGCCAACCGCAAATGTCGGACGATAAGAAGGTTATCAGGCTGAGGCCTCGGATGCGCTTGGTTCAGCACCATTCGTCTGACCTCTCGCCTTGAGCAAGCGCAGGAGATGTTCGACAACGTTGAGCGGCTAAACGCTGGCAGGCCCTGGTCCGCACTCGACGAGCATGACCTTCACTCAGCGATTGCCCACGGCATGACCTCTGCCGAGATTGCAGAATTCCTCTGTCGGCCCGAGCCGGAGGTGATCGAAAAGGCCCGACAGCTCGGATACGCAGCTGGCGGCGAAAACGAGCCGAAATAGCTCCGCTGCGCTTGCTATGTGCTTGCTAGCCTGGAATGCGTCCCGCGACGCTCCCGCTAAGTCGTTGAAATATTGGCGCGCCCGGAACGATTCGAACGTCCGACCCCCAGATTCGTAGTCTGGTGCTCTATCCAGCTGAGCTACGGGCGCATCTTTAACGACCGCGAAGATGCGGGCGGCGCGCAGAGGCCGAGATTAGCATGCGCTGGCGGATGCGACCTAACTAAGGGCTTGGCACCGCATTGGCAAGCAGGGCGTCGCGGCCAATCGTAACCGCGCGCCTATCCCGCGCGTCGCCGGCGGCTCAGATCGATCACACTGTCGGGGATGCGGATTTCGAAGGTCGCCCCGCCCTCGTTGTCGATGAGCGCGATCTCACCCTGATGCGCCTCGACGAGTTCCGCGGCGATGGCGAGACCAAGGCCGGTTCCGCCCGCACGGGTGGAGCCCTGGAAGGGATCGAATAGATGCGTTTGCGCCTTCTCCGGAACGCCGGGCCCGGTATCGCGCAATTGGATCGTGACGCCGCCTTTGACGCGGTCGGCCGAGAGCACGATCTCGCCGCGGCCGAGCCGGTTCTCGCCGATCACCGCGTCGCGGCCGTTGCGCGCAAGATTGCTCAGGACACGGAAAATCTGGTCCCGGTCGGCCTCGATCTCGACGTCCGCCGCCATCTCGATTGCAAAATGCACGCCCGACCCTTCCGCAAGGCCGAGGCTTTCGCCAACCTCTTCTGCCAGTGGACGCAGATGAAAGCGCGCGCGGCGCGGTCCGGGCTCGCGCGCCGCGCCGTATTTCAGGCTGTCGCCGCACAGGCGTATCGCGCGGTCCAGCGCCGCCAGAAGCTTGGGCGCGAACCGCTGGACCATAGGGTCCTTCGACACGCTCAGCCGATCCGAAATAAGCTGCGCCGTCGAGAGCATATTGCGCAGATCGTGATTGATCTTGGCGACGGCGAGACCCAGCGCGGCAAGCCGCGACTTCTGGTTCAACATGTCCGCGAGCTCGATCTGCATCTGCGCGAGCCGCCGCTCCGCCATGCCGATTTCGTCGCCGCGCTCGCTCGTCGCGACCACGCGACTGGGGTCCTCCGGCGCCTCGCCAAAGCGCAGCATGTTCGCGCTTAGCCGGCGTATGGGCCGCACGAACAGCGCATTCAAGGCAACATAAACCAGCGCCGCGGTGATCAGCGAAATGAAGATCGAGAGGGCAAGAATATTGAACGCGAACTGCATCATGGCCGTGCGGAGCGGCGCTTCGCTCATCACGACTTCGACGAACTCGCCGCGCCGGAAGCCGGTCTCACCGATGACGCGGATCGTGCGCGGCGCAGATTGCGCGAACACGCCGAGCGCGTCCCACATCAGGCCGGGCGCGCTGTTGGTCCTGAGGTCGAAATATTCGTCGATGCCGATCGGCCCGTCGGGGGCGAGGATCAGTCGGCGCGACTGCTCGCGCTTCACCGCAACGGCCTGCACCTGTGCGGTCTCGAGCAGTTCGCGGCGGAGCGTTTCGGGCACCTGCTTGTCGGGCGAGGCCTCGGCGGCGAGCGAAGCGATCTGGGCGGCGTTCAGCCGCTCTATCAGCCAGTTGTAGCGGAAATTCGCGACCGACGGCACGAACACCAGAATTTCGGCGAGCATCACGAAGACGACGGTCAGCAACAGGAGCTTGGCGGAGAGGCTCATGCCGAGCTTCCGGGCGTGATCGGAAGGCGCATCGGCGCCGCGTCGCTTCTCGGTTTCGGCGGTCAAGGAAGGCCCCCGCTGGGTGCGATGGCCACACGGACACAGAATCCGGTCAGCCCAAGGATCGCAAGGCGCGGATGATGCGCCTCAGCCAGGGACTCGTCAACACAGGCAAATAGGCTGAAACCGCCGCTTTCCTGCCGGTCTCGGACAGGGTGGGATAAGGCAGGACGAGACCCGCCAGATCACGGATTTTCAGGCCTTTAGCGATCATCAGCGCGTAAGGCGCGATCAGCTCTCCGGCATGGGCGCCGACGATCCCGGCGCCGATCAGCTTTCCGCCCTTGGTGATCAGCTTGATGTGCCCCTCCGTCTCGCCATCCGTGTGGCCGCGGTCGTTCTCGGAGAAGCCTGCGCGCAATATGCCGAACTTGAGGCCCTTTTTGCGAGCCTCGTCCTCGGTCAGGCCGACCTGCGCGAGCTCGGGATCGCAGTAGGTGACATGCGGCATGGCCGCGTTTGCCTTCGACCAGAGCCGGAAGACGATGTTCCGGATCGCGATGCCGGCCTGGTAGCCTGCCGCATGGGTGAACTGCGCCCGCCCGATCGCGTCGCCGATGGCGTAGATGCGGCGGTTGGCGGTCTGCAGATAGTCGTTGACCTCGATCCCGTTTTTGCCGTGGCGCACTCCAGCCGCATCGAGGCCGAGCGCGGAAAAATCGTATTTGCGCCCGGTGGCGAGGAGGAGATGCGTGCCCGCCACCTCTTGTATTCCGCCTTCGCCCGCGATCGCGACGGCGACACCGTCGTCGTCCCTCGCAACGCGCTCGACCTTTGCGGGGTAGATCAGTGCGACGCCCTCGCGTTCGAGCCGCCTGACGACGATGTTCGCAAGCTCGGCATCGTCCTTGGCGAGCGGCCTCTCGGCCTCGATCACGGTCACCGCCGCGCCGAGACGGCGGTGCGCCTGCGCCATTTCCATGCCGATCGGCCCGCCCCCGACAATGATCAGGTGACCGACTGGCTCCTCTATCGAGAAGAGTGTTTCGTTGGTCAGGTAGGGTGTCGCCCCGATGCCTTCGATCGGCGGTACCGCCGGTTCCGAGCCCGCCGCAACGATGAAGCGCCAGGCCTCGATCTCATGCTCGCCCGCAACCAGCGTTTCGGGGCCTGCGAAGAACGCTTCCGCCTTGATGACGCGCACGCCCAGCCCCTCGAATCGAGCGACGGAATCGTTCGGTTCGATCTCGGCGATGACGCGCCTGACGCGGCCGCGAGCGGCATCCCAGTCGGTTCGGGGTGGATCGGCTTCGATCCCGAAATCGGAAGCATTGCGCACCTGTTGGGCGCGCTTGGCCGAAGCAAGAAGCGCTTTCGACGGCACGCAGCCGTAATTCAGGCAGTCGCCGCCCATCAGTGACTTTTCGACGAGCACGACCGAAAGCCCGAGCTGCGCCGCCGCGGCCGCCACTGTCAGCCCACCGGAACCCGCGCCGATGACGCAAAGATCGGGTGTCAGCTTCGCCATGGCCTGACCATCCTCTCGGGCGTGCGACACCGATACGCAAGGCGTGAATTGACGTTTCGGCAACGCCGCCGCTATAAGCACGCCATAATTCCCCGTTATCGGCAGACAACGGATGCAACTTTTCGTGGGCGCGGAAGACGCCGCCGGCGGAAGAGCGACGGAGCATTGACGTGAAGAGGACCTATCAGCCGAGCCGGCTCGTGCGCAAGCGGCGGCACGGATTTCGCGCCCGGCTCGCAACCAAGGGCGGACGCAAGGTGCTCGCGCGCAGACGCGCCGCGGGCCGTAAGCGCCTTTCCGCCTAAATCGACGCAGGCCCCCAACCAGCCTTCCGACCGGACGCCGATCGGCAAGCTCACGCGCCGCGCTGAATTTCTGAGCGTGGCCAAAGGCCGGCATGCGCCGATGCCCGGTTTCGTGCTGCAGGCGCGGCCGCGCCCGGCACAGGACGCGGCGGATATCATTGTCGCCCGCTTCGGATTTACGGCCACACGCAAGCTCGGAGGGGCGGTGGTGCGCAACCGCGCGAAGCGGCGTCTGCGCGCGCTGGTGCGGCATTTGGCTTCGCGCGATGCCAAACCCGGCTACGATTATGTGTTGATCGCGCGTGAGGGCACGCTAAAACGGCCCTTCGCCGCGTTGCTCGACGATTTCCGCGTCGCGCTGCAAAAAGTGCACCGGCAGGAGCCTCGCTCGACCGGGGTTGGGAGCTCCACTTGAACTTCCGCTGCGCGGGAATCCCCTAAGCCGTCGCTTCCGGACCGGATCATGGACGAGAACAACCGCAACTTCCTGCTCGCCATCGTCCTGTCCGTCATGGTGCTGGTGGGATGGCAGTATTTCTTCGCCGTGCCGCATGTGGAGGAAGAGCGCGCCAAACAGGAGCACTCACTACAGCAGCGTGACCCCGCGACGCCGCGCCCGGCCCAGGACAGCGCGCCGCCGCAGCCCGGCGGGGGCGCGCCGCAGCCGCAGCAAGGCGCACAGGCCCCGGCCGCGCCCGGGTCCGCCGCGCAGACGCGTGAGGAGGCGCTTACCGCAAGTCCACGCGTGCCAATCGATACGCAGGACATTCGCGGTTCGATTGCGCTGAAAGGCGCCCGCATCGACGACGTCGTGCTGAAGCAGTACCGGCAGACAGTCGCCGACAACAGCCCGAACGTCGTGCTGCTGTCTCCGGTCGGTGCGCCGAACGCGTACTATGTCGAGCACGGTTTTGTCCCGGATGCCGGCGCGAGCGTGGCGCTGCCCGGCCCGGATACCGAATGGCGCAGCGAGGGCGCGGGTACGCTGACGCCCGACCAGCCCGTCACGCTTGTCTGGGACAATGGCGGGGCCCTGATTTTCCGCCGCACGATCTCGGTCGACCGGAACGCCATGTTCACCGTGAGGCAGGAGGTCGAGAACAAGGGCGCGCAGGCCGTTACGCTGCATCCTTATGCGCTGATCTCGCGTTACGGCCATCCACCCGTCGAAGGCGTCTACGTGCTGCATGAAGGGGCGATCGGGGTGCTGGTCGGCTCGGATGGCAAAGCCAATCTGCGTGAAATCGACTATACCGAGGCGATTGAGGATCCCGTCAATGCGCCGAACCTGCGCGGCGGCTGGCTGGGCATCACCGACAAGTATTGGGCCACGGTTGTCATTCCGCCGCAGGGCCAGACTTTCGCGGCCCGCATCTCGGGCGTCGGCGGCGCATCGCAGCGCTATCAGACCGACTATCTGCTCGCGCCCCTCAGCATCGCCGCCGGCGCCACCGGGTCGGTCGAGAGCCGCGCCTTCGCCGGCGCCAAGGAGGTCGACAGGATCGACGCCTACCAGGAGACGCTTGGCATTCCCAGTTTCGATCTCCTGATTGATTGGGGCTGGTTTTATTTCCTGACCAAGCCCCTGTTCTACGCGCTCGATTTCTTCTTCAAGCTGGTCGGCAATTTCGGTGTCTCGATCCTGATCGTGACGGTCATCATCAAGCTGATCCTGTTCCCGCTCGCCAACAAATCCTACGTGGCGATGTCGAAGATGAAGAAGCTTGCGCCGGAAATGCAGCGCATCAAGGAGCGCTATTCTGACGACAAGGTGCGCCAGCAGCAGGCGATGATGGAGATGTACAAGAAGGAGCAGGTCAACCCGGCTTCGGGCTGCCTGCCGATTCTCGTCCAGATCCCGATCTTTTTCGCGCTCTACAAGGTTCTCTACGTCACCATCGAAATGCGGCATGCGCCGTTCTTCGGCTGGATCCAGGACCTGTCCGCCCCCGATCCGACGACCATCTTCAACCTGTTCGGCCTTATTCCCTGGGACCCGGGTTCCGTGCCCCTGATCGGCCATCTGCTGCTCGTTGGCGTTTGGCCGATCGTCATGGGTGTGACGATGTGGGTGCAGATGAAGCTGAACCCGCCGCCGCCCGATCCCGTGCAGCAGAAGATTTTCGGCTGGATGCCGTTTGTGTTCACGTTCCTTCTTGCGACGTTCCCTGCGGGTCTCGTGATCTACTGGGCGTGGAACAACCTTCTATCCATCGCGCAGCAATGGTTCATCATGGCGCGCAACGGCGTCGAGGTAACGCTGTTCGAGAATATCGGCATCAAGAAAAAGGCCGAAGATTCAGGGAAGCCTTGATGCGGTTCGCGGCTATCACGCTTTTCGTCATACGCGGCCTCCGTGCCGGGTATGCACGGCTTCGATCATTCGACAAGAAGCCCGTGGATGGCCGGGACAAGCCCGGCCATGACGCGCGGTAACGTCGGTGGGTGGATCGCACGCAACAGCCGATGATTTGCTGGCGCATGGCGACTGGCTGTTCCGGCGGCCCGCGGAATTCATCAAAGGCGTGGTGCGCATCGCCGACCTGCCGCCCGCGCACGGCGTCGAGGTCGCGTTTGCGGGGCGCTCGAATGTCGGCAAGTCGAGCCTGATCAACGCGCTCCTGCACCGCAAGAATCTTGCCCGCGCATCGAACACGCCCGGGCGCACGCGCGAGCTGAACTTCTTCGATCTGGGGAACGGCGCGCTGACCATCGTCGACATGCCGGGCTATGGCTATGCGAAAGCGCCGAAAGGCCAAGTCGCCGGCTGGAACCGGCTGATCGAGGATTACCTCAAGAGCCGGCCGGGGCTGGCCCGCGTCGTGTTGCTGATCGATGCGCGGCACGGGATCAAGGAGAACGACCGGGCGACAATGGCGTTACTCGACGCCGCCGCTCAATCCTATCAGGCGGTGCTGACCAAGGCTGACAAGCCGAAGCGCAGCGAGCTTGAGGCCATAATTGCAGCGACAGAAAACGAACTCTCGAAGCACCCGGCCGCCCATCCCGAGTTGATCGTCACCTCGTCGGAGACGGGCGACGGGCTGGCAGAGCTGCGCGCCGCGCTCGCGGCGCCAACGGCGCGATAGCACCTACTGCCGGCACACCATAGCGCCCGAGGTGCAGACGGCCGGCGACTGTACACCCGACCAGCAGACCGTGTACGCGCGCTTGGAGACGACGGGCGGCGGCAGCAGCCATTCAGGCCTGACCTCCGTGCGGACCAGCCTGAACAAGGGATCGGGCTTGGCCCGTTTGGGCCTAACGCTGACGCGCTTCCAGCCATACTGTTTCATCACGGCCTGGATCGATTCTTCCAGTGTGGCGCGGGATTTTTCGACCGCGCGCTGCTTGTCGCCGCCGTCCTGCGTTCCCGCGGCCAGTACGCAGCGCGGCGCGGCCGCCGTCGGGTGCGCCGTGGTCAACAGAATCGCTGCAATAGCGGCCGCAACAAGCGCCAATCTGCCCAGTAAGGTCATAAGATAAGGTCCCCGGATGCCACCCGCGTCTATAGTTTCAAACGCCGCACGATTGCAATGCAGCAACGCGTCGCAACATGGAAAGTTCGCGCCGGGCCGAAAGATGCGTCTGCACTCTCCCATTCGGCTGAAAACGATCTATAAGGACGGCCGATTTCAGTAATGCGACGACACGGCGGCGGGCAGCATGAATGATTCGCGCGAAGAGGGGAACGAAGCACTGCGCGCAATCGCGCTGCAAAAGGCGGCGACATTGTCCGAAGCGCTGCCCTTCATGCAGCGCTATGACCGCCAGACCATCGTCATCAAATATGGCGGCCATGCCATGGGCGATCCAGAGCTTGCCCGGACGTTCGCGCGCGACATCGTCCTGATCAAGCAGGCAGGCGTGAACCCGATCGTCGTGCATGGCGGCGGCCCGCAGATCGGCAGGCTGCTCGACCGGCTGAACATCAAGTCGGAGTTCCGGGGCGGTTTGCGCGTGACGGACCAGGCGACGGTCGAGATCGTCGAGATGGTCCTCGCCGGCTCGATCAACAAAGAGATCGTCGCGGCGATCAATGCCGAAGGCGGCAAGGCGGTCGGCATCTCGGGCAAGGACGCAGGCCTGATGCTCGCGCGCAAGCTCGAGAAGGTCGAGCGCGATCCGGACTCCGACAATGAGCACACTGTCGATCTCGGCTTCGTGGGCGAGCCGGTCCGCGTCAACCCGCACATTCTCGATGTTGTGATCCAGTCGGACCTGATCCCTGTCGTGGCGCCGATCGGCTTCGGATCGAACGGCGAGACGCTAAACATCAACGCCGACACGTTCGCCGCGACACTCGCCTGCGCGATGAGGGCGAAACGGCTTCTGCTCCTGACCGATGTGGCGGGCGTTCTCGACCAAAGCGGCCGCCTGATCGAATCCATGACGATCCCGGAGGCGCGGTCGCTGATCGAAGATGGGACCATCTCGGGGGGCATGATCCCGAAAGTCGAAAGCTGCATCGATGTCGTCGATGGCGGCGTCGAAGGCGTCGTGATTCTGAACGGGCGTGTGCCGCATGCGGTCCTGCTGGAGCTGTTCACCGCTCATGGCGTTGGCACGCTGATCGAGCGGCGCAGCAAGAGGACGGGCGCGTGACTCACGCTTCTGCCTTCGCCCATGTCGAGACTTGGGTGTTCGATCTCGACAACACGCTCTATCCGGCCGAGTGCGATCTGTTTGCGCAGGTGGACGTGCGCATGACGGGGTTCATCGTCGACCGTCTCGGTATCGAGCGGGAGACAGCGAATGCGTTACGGCTGCATTATTACCAAACGCTCGGCACCACACTGGCTGGGCTGATGCGCGATCATGATGTCGACCCCGAAGATTTCCTCCACCATGTGCACGACATCGACCTGTCGGTCGTGCAGGCCGCGCCCGCGCTGAAGAGCGCCCTCGATGCGCTGCCGGGACGAAAATTTGTCTTCACCAACGGCGCGCGCTCTTATGCGGTCGCGGTCGCGGAGCGCCTCGGCGTCGCCGGCTGCTTCGACGATGTGTTCGATATCTGCGCGGGCTCGTTCGTTCCGAAGCCGAACCAGGCCGCCTATGACGCGATGTTGAAGGCGCACGGGATCGCTCCCCGCCGCGCCGCCATGTTCGAGGATTTGCCGCAGAACCTCACTGCGCCGCATGCGCTGGGCATGAAAACCGTGCTGGTGCGCTCGGCCTGCCTGCCGACGGAGGTTAGCGCAAGAGACGCGCATATCGATTTCGAGACCGACGATCTGACCGGCTTTCTGGCCGCGCTCGGCGGGGAAGATGCGCATCGCGCCGCCTAGAGCATGATGCCGAAAAGTGTGAAGCGGTTTTCAGATGACATGCTCAGACTTTGAATCCGATCATGTTCATGACTTCGGATTGATGCAATCCGAAGTCATCGTGATCTAGTGGGAGAGTGACATGAGCAAGGGCATCAACGCCGAAGAGTTAAAGGCGACGATCGAGGCCGCGTGGGAGAAACGCGAGGAGATCACGCCGAAAACCAAGGGCGAGGAACGCGAGTCCGTCGAGGCTGCGCTTGACGCGCTGGATCGCGGCGAGCTGCGCGTCGCGCAGAAGGATGGGGCCGGCAACTGGGTCACGCAGCAATGGCTGAAACAGGCGATCCTCCTGTCCTTCCGCCTGAACCCGATGGAGAAGATGGAGCCGGGCGCGGGGGGCGCGGTCTATTGGGACAAGGTGAAGCCGAAATTCCTCGGCTGGAAATCCAAGGATTTCGAGAAGGCGAAGCTGCGCGCCGTACCGGGCTGCGTCGTGCGCCATTCGGCGTATATCGCGCCCGGCGTCGTGCTGATGCCGAGCTTCGTCAATCTCGGCGCCTACGTCGACGAAGGCACGATGGTCGACACGTGGGCGACCGTCGGTTCCTGCGCCCAGATCGGCAAAAACGTGCATCTCTCGGGAGGCGCGGGGATCGGCGGCGTGCTCGAGCCGATGCAGGCGAGTCCGACCATCATCGAGGATAATTGCTTCATCGGCGCGCGCGCGGAGGTGGCCGAAGGCGTGATTGTCGGCGAAGGCTCGGTCCTGTCGATGGGCGTCTATCTCGGCCAGTCGACGAAGGTAGTCGACCGCGCGACCGGCGAAGTGCATATGGGCAAAGTGCCGCCCTATTCCGTCGTCGTATCGGGCGCGATGCCCGGCAAAAACCTCCCCGATGGATCGCCCGGCCCGTCGCTTTATTGCGCGGTGATCGTCAAGAGCGTGGACGAGAAGACGCGGTCGAAGACCTCGATCAACGAATTGCTGCGCGCATGAACCTCGTCGCCCTCTTCACGACCTTTACCGGCCGCATCACTCGCAAGAGCTGGTGGATCGGTTTTCTCCTATTGACGGTCGTCGAGTTCGGCCTGATTGCCCTGCTCGACCCCGCCTATTTGTCGGAAGAAACCGCGACCCCTAACCTCGCGCACACGCTCGTCGCGCTCCTCCTCTGCGTGCCGGCCCTTGCGATCACCGTCAAACGCTTCAACGACCGGGACTATGTCTGGTGGATCGGCTACGCGGTGTTCGTGCCGACCATCCTGTTCTATATCGCGTCCTATTTCGGCGTGTTCCTCAACCCGGATGAGTTCTCGTTGGCCGAGCACCTCCTGTTCTGGCCGATGGTGTTCCTCGGACTTTTTGTCCTGGTCGACAACGGCTTTATGCACGGCACAAAGGGCCCGAACCGTTACGGGCCGGATCCCAACACAGATGCGGAATTCGAGACCGCATGAGGGCCGATCCAGTCGATCTCACGCGCGCCCTGATCGCCTGCGAGAGCGTCACCCCGCATGAGGGCGGCGCGCTTGGCGTACTTGAGAGCGTGCTGTCGCAGGCGGGCTTCACCTGCCACCGGCTCCCTTTTTCCACTACCGGCACGCCCGATATCGACAATCTTTACGCCAGCATCGGAGACGCCGCGCCGCATCTGATGTTCGCTGGCCATACCGACGTCGTCCCACCCGGAGATGTCACCGCCTGGAAGCATCCGCCATTCTCCGGCGCGGTCGAAAATGGCGTGCTCTACGGCCGGGGCGCCTCCGATATGAAGGGCGGCATCGGCTGCTTCGTCGCGGCTGCATTGACGTTTCTTGACGAACGCGGCGGCACACCGCCCGGCACGATCAGCTTCCTGATCACCGGGGACGAAGAGGGACCCGCCATCAACGGCACGACAAAGGTGCTGGACTGGATGCGGGCGCATGGCGAACGGCCCGATCACTGCCTCCTCGGCGAGCCGTCGAGCCCCGATGCGCTGGGCCAAGCCATCAAGATCGGGCGGCGCGGCAGCCTGAATGCGACACTGACGATCTCAGGCACGCAGGGTCACGTCGCTTATCCCACGCGCGCGCTGAACCCGGTGCCTGTCATGTTATGCGTGCTGGCTGCGCTGAAGGCCGAACCGCTCGATGGCGGTAGCGCGCATTTCGAGGCATCGAACCTCGAAGTGACCTCGGTCGATGTCGGCAATCCTACTGACAACGTCATTCCGGCAAAGATCACCACGCGGTTCAACGTGCGCTTCAACGACAATCATTCAGCGGAAAGCCTGAAGCGCGCACTGGAGGATCGCATTGCGCGCGCGGTCGAAGGCACAGGCGCAACGCACGAGATCGCATTCTATCTGTCGGGCGAGAGTTTCGTGACCGATGGCGGCCCTCTGGTCGAGCTATTGCGTTCATCCGTGCACGACGTTCTGGGCGTAACGCCGGAATTGTCAACATCCGGCGGCACGTCCGACGCGCGCTTCATCAAGGACATGTGCCCGGTAATCGAGTTCGGGCTGACATCCGCCACCATCCATCAGGTGGATGAGTGCGCGTCGGTGGGCGACCTTGAAAATCTCACAGCGATCTATCGGCGGTTCCTGAAACGATATTTCACCAAGATCTGACCGCCGGGCCTCTTCAACCCTCGACCAGCTTTCGCACATAGACCGGCAGCGCGAAGGAGCCGACATGCAGCTCGGGGGTCCAATACTTCGTCTCGAACGAGCCCGCTGACTCATAACGCCGCGCAATCTCCGCGACCGGATGGCGCCTGAGCGACGGATCGTCAGTGGCCCAACTGAACACCATCGGCCCGCCGAAATAGGAAGGAATGGTCGACATGAACGCCGACGCATCGGCGAACAAATCGCGAAAATAGCCGATCGACTGCTTCATCTCCCAAGGCTGCACGGCTGGAAGGCCCTGCTGCGTGATTAGAAGTCCGGCCGGCGCAAGGCAGCGTTTGCAGTCGGCATAGAATTCGGGCGTGAACAGCACCGCGCCGGGGCCGATCGGATCGGTCGAATCGACGATGATGACATCGAATTTCTCGTCCGTGTCCTTCACGAACGCCGTGCCGTCCGCGATCACGATGTTCGTGCGCGGGTCGTCGAAGGCGCCGGCCGAGACCTCGGGAAAATGTTCGAGGCAGAGATCGATCACGGTCCGGTCGATCTCACACAATGTCACGCTCGCGACGGTTTGGTGTTTCAGGACCTCGCGCAGCACGCCGCCGTCGCCGCCGCCCACGATCAGCACATTCCGCGCCTTGCCGTGGGCAAAGAGCGAAATGTGCGCGTGGGTCTCGTGGTAGACGAACTCGTCCAGCGACGTGAGCTGCACGACGTTGTCCAGCATCATCACCTTCCCGAAATCGGGATTGTCGAAGATGATGAGCTTCCAGTGCTCGGTTTCGATATCGTAATGAACGTGGGTCGCCCTCAGGCGGACGCGGAAGCCATTATGGATGGTTTCTTCGACCCAACGCTCCATCGATCGATATCCTTGCCTCGCATATGTTCGCTGACGACGATGTGCGACGGCGAGAAAGCCTCGCGCAGCACTTCGACGCAAGCAGCAGGGTTCGTGTCGCCGCACATGAAGACATCGAACGCCGCATAGCCGTATTCGGGCCAGCTATGGACGCTGATATGCGACTCCGCGAGAACGGCGACGCCGGAGACGCCGCCATTCGGTTCGAAATGGTGGAGGTGGATATGCAGGAGCGTCGCTCCCGCCTTGTCCACGCACCGCCTGAGGGCCGCTTCCATCAAGGGCAGATCGTCCAGCCTGTCGCCGCCGATCAGATCGATGATGAGGTGTGTGCCCGCATAACGAACGCCTTCGCGCTCGCAAAAATAATCCTTACGGTCGCTCTCACGAGGAGATGCGGCCGCGGTGATGATTTCTTCCGTTTGGGCGGTGCTTGAACCGTGATCCAAGTCCATCCCCAATTGGAAGAGGGCGTCATGAGCCAATATGGCGTCCTCCCCAACCAGTAGATGACTAGAACTGCCGGAATTCCCGATCGCCGGGCTCCAAACAAGACGCGCTATGTGCAATGCGCTGTCCGGCGATGCAAGGAATTTCTGAAGAAACATCTGCAGCGTGGCGACGCAGGGCGCGGTCGGAGATTTTTGTGACGGTCTAAGTGCTTAGCGCAGCGCGCGATGCGGGCCCCAAACGCCGATATGATATTTCTGTGACGCTGCCCGGAAGCGCGCTTGGGACGCGTCGATGACTGCGTCCGCGTGACACGATTCGCGGCTTGGTCGGCAGCCGCAGCGCGCTTATTCTGCGCACCATCGAGGGGGAATGGCGGCGATGCAAACACTCTGGCGACCGATATGCGCGCTTCTGGCGATGGCCGGTTCTGCGCAGGCCCATGACGGCTACTACCAGGCCGATCAGGCGATCTCAGGCGAGCTTCCCTATAACAATCTGTGTGCGGAATGTCGTCGGCCGGACCTCACCGGCGCCATGGGCCCGGCGCTCAAGGGCGACGGCTTTCGCGCCCGCTGGGGCGGAAAGACAGTCAACGACCTCTACGCCTACGAGCACGCGACCATGCCGGCCGTGAATCCAGGCTCTGTCACACCTGACTTATTGTGGCCCGTCACGGCCTTCATCCTGATGCGCAACGGGCTGCCCGCAGGCGATGCGCCGCTCGATTCAGTCACTGCGGCCAAGGTCCTCCCCAAATGACGCAAATTTTCTGCCGCCTGCCAGCCGCCTGCGTCGCGCTTCTCGCGTTCGTTGCATGGCCCGCCGAGTCCGCCGACGACGTGGCAAAAGTGGAAGAGCTGCCCCGGCTCGGTATCGCGCTCGACGGCACCACCGTCTCCGGCCTCTCCTCAGGCGGCTACATGGCGGGGCAGTTCCAGATCGCATACGCCTCCATCGTCAAGGGCGTGGGTATTGTGGCCGCGGGCCCATTCGGCTGCGCGCAGAGTCAGGCGGCGCTCCTGTTCCCCTATTGGCCGACAGCCGTGATGCAGAACGGCTACCGCGCGCTGCACACCTGCATGGCGACGGATGACGGCGTGCCCAACGTGGAAAACCTGGCGCAGAGCGTGCGGAAGCTGGCCGAAGAGGGCGAGATCGATGCGCTCGACTATCTGAAGGATGACCGCGTCTATCTCTATTCGGGGCGCAACGACGGCGTGGTTCGAACCGAAATCGTCAAGGCGGCCGCTTCGCTGCTCGAAAAGCTGGGTGTTCCGGCGGGGAACATCGCTCTGTGGACGGATCGGCCTGGCGGCCACGCCTTCCTGACCGAGGCGGAGGGGGCCTCGTGCGAGACGACGGCCGCGCCTTACATCATCGATTGCGACTACGATCAGGCGGGATCAATCCTCACGCAGCTCTTGGGGAAACTCGAGCCGCGCTCGCCCGAGCCGAAGGGCCGGTTCTCCACGTTCGATCAGGGACCGTTCGTGCGCGGCCTCGGCAACGGCATGGCCGACCAAGGCATGGTCTACACGCCGCAATCCTGCGAAGCCGAGCCGGGCTGCCGCGTCCACGTCGTGTTTCACGGCTGCGAACAGGGTGTGCCCAAGATCGGGGATGTTTTCGTCAAGGGAAGCGGCTTCGCCGAATGGGCGGACGCGAACCGCCTCGTCGTTCTCTATCCGCAGGTCGAGGCGGGCGCATCCAACCCGAACGGATGCTGGGACTGGTGGGGCTATACCGGGCTCGACTTCCTGTCGAAAGATGCGCCGCAGATCGCCGGGGTGCGCAAGATGCTCGACCGGCTGGCGGAGCGGCCATCACAGTGATGCGCGCCTGGAGCGCAATCCACTTTGACTGACGCGGATTGCGCTCCAGCTCTTGGTTGAGCATCATCGTTCAGAAAACCGGTACCCACTTGTCTGGATGATGCTCTAGCCGTGCGCCGCCGCATGCGCCCTGTGCGCGGCGAGCCCCGGCTGCCCCATCCGGTCGACCCAGGCGATGAAGATCGCCGAGAGGATGAAGGTGACGTGGATGATCGTCTGCCACAGCACGCCCTCGCTCGTGACGTTCGCCCCCTCCTTGCCGAGATTGCCGGCCTCGATGAACGTCCGAA
>JBKJVQ010000038.1:0-5678 GCA_046717125.1 Methyloligellaceae bacterium | reverse complement strand
AATGACAATAGGCGTTGCGCCCCATGACGCGTTTGTAATGACGCGGTGCACAGGCGGAATTTGGCAATATGAGGGCTGGTGCTGCCGCTGAGGATTGAACTCAGGACCTCTCCCTTACCAAGGGAGTGCTCTACCACTGAGCTACGGCAGCTTGCGGGCGCGCGGAACCTGCCATAGGGCGTGATGCCCCGCAAGAACACGTTGGGCCGCGCGATCAGCCGACCAACACGGCGCCGTCGCAGCGCACGCCGTCGACGCGCACATCCGCCTCGCCGAGGCTGAGGCCGAGCAGGTTCAGCACCTGCTGGATGACGCCATCGAGAAGCGGAACGTTGTGGCGAGGAGATTTGCAACCGCCGCCTTGACGGGGCCGGGAAGGCCGAGCCCGAGGCCGAGAATCGTGACGCGGATGTCGAGATTGCGCACCAGCCCGTCCAGCAGGGTTTGCAGCGCATCGTCCGTGGCGGTTGTTTTGACCGCGCCCGCGTCGATGTCGTCCCGATCGAAGCTGAGCGTGGTCTCGCTCGCATTGGTTATCTCCGCATGGGCTTCCCCGTCGACGCGCAGAAGCGGCGCCCGGATAAGCCGGGCGGGAGTAATCTGCGGCCGGCGCGCAAAATTGGACAGGGCGGTGGGATCGAGTTCGCCGAGCCACAGACCTGCTAGGGCGGGTCGCGCGGCGATGTCGACCCGCGTTTCGCCGGGCGATGAACCGCAGGCGATGGCGGCGAGGCGCGCCTCCGCGGACGCGAGTTCGAGATAAAGCGGAACGCGCACGGCGATCCCGGCGAGCGGTCCCGATCCGCCGATCGTCGCCACCAGCCTGAGCCGCGTCTGCGCGGTACGGACGGTCGCACCCTCCTCGCCGACAGTATACCAGGCCGATCCCTGCATCGGTTCGCCGATGGCAAGATCGCGGTAGCGGCCGGTCACGAGCTCGAACGCCGACATGGAGCCGACGCCATTGTCGAGAAGCGTGGCGCGTGCGGCGTCTTCGGCCCGCGCGAGATCGGCGGCAGCGGCCATGGCGGCGAGGTCGGCCGCGCTCTGTGCGCGCCGCCTGTCCGCGTAGAGCGATCCCACATCGACTGCGAAAGCGCCGCACCACAGGATCACGGTGAGCAAAATGCACACGATCGCAGCCACCGTACCCCGGGCATCGCACGGATCGCATGAGGTGGCGGCTCTGCCCATGGTGCTCCTCAATATCCGCCGCGGCGGATCGCGGCGCTGTGCGAGATGGTCGAACTCGGCATGGGCACGAGATTGAAGCCGAAGATCGGCAGGTCGGAGGCGTCGTAGGAAACACTGACGACGAAAAGATCGGCATCGGCCGGCGATGGGCCTGCGACGACCGCGAGCTTGTCGCCAGCGAGGAGCAGATAGGAGCCTGCGGAGGATGTGGCATGGCTCAGTGCAAGCTGCGTCCGCTCCTCGTCGTCGATCCCCGCGACGGAGGCGCGCGCGGCGTCGGCGGCAATCTGCTGCACGCTGTGCGCCGCGCCGAAATAGACGCCATAGACCAGTATCCCCATCAGGATGAAGATCAGCACCGGTGAGACGATGGCGAATTCCACAGCCGAAGCCGCGCCGTCTGCCTGCCACACAGGAGACCGGTTCAGGGCCGACATTTTTTTCAGAGCCGCCATTTCAAGCTCCTCTTTTAAGTGTAAGATTTAAGCTTTAAGCGTAATGAGTGTGCTCTGCGTGAGTTGATAAACTCTTAAGTTACATTACGCCTATTGTACGCATTAGCGGTTGCGCCGCGCGGCCCGGCGGCGTCAGATTGCGGGATGGCGAAAGACGATTTCAGCGATAAGCCTGCTGCGCCGGTCGGCGATGCGCGCCGGAAGCGGCTGGCCCAAGCGCTGCGCGACAATCTCAAGCGGCGGAAAGTCCGCGCGCCGGCAGAAACGGACATAAAGCAAGACGAAGCGCCGGACGACGAGCGGCGCGATTAAGCCTCTGCGCTGCTCCGCTTCTTGCGAGCCCTGTCCGCCTCGGCTAAACGGGAGGGCTTCGCGCGAACCCGCGCTAAAGGATTCCCACTGAATGGATCGCATCCGCATCGTCGGCGGCGAACGGCTTTCCGGCACAATCCCGATCAGCGGCGCGAAAAACGCAGCGCTGCCGCTTATGATCGCGAGCCTGCTCACGCCGGATACGCTGACGCTGAAAAACATGCCGCGTCTTGCGGACGTGAACCAGCTCGCGCGCATCCTGGGCAATCACGGCGTCGACAGCGCGGTCGCCGGCAAGCGGCCCGGTCAGCAAAGCGGCGACGGCCTCACATATCATTTCACGGCGCGCGACATCGTCGATACGACCGCGCCTTACGATCTCGTCTCTCGCATGCGTGCGAGCTTCTGGGTTCTCGGTCCGCTACTGGCGCGGGAGCATCAGGCGCGAGTCTCGCTGCCGGGCGGATGCGCGATCGGCACCCGGCCTGTCGACATGCACCTCGCGGGTCTGAAAACGCTTGGCGCTCAAATTGAGCTCGACGGCGGCTATGTCGTCGCGCGCGCGCCCGGCGGCTTGAAAGGCGGGCGGGTCGTGTTCGAGAAAGTGTCGGTCGGCGCGACACACAACGTGCTCATGGCGGCAAGCCTGGCTAAGGGCGAGACCGTGATCGAGAATGCTGCGCGCGAGCCCGAAATTGGCGATGTCGCACAGTGCCTCGTCAAAATGGGCGCGAAGATCGACGGCATCGGTTCCAGCAGGCTGACGATCCAAGGCGTCGATCAGCTCGAAGGCGCGGTCCATTCCGTGCTGCCCGACCGCATAGAGACCGGCACCTACGCGATGGCGGTTGCCGCGACCGGAGGCGATGTCGTGCTCGACGGCGCGCGGTCCGATCTCTTGCGGGCGGCGCTTGATGTGATCGCGGCGACCGGCGCGTTGGTCGAGGATGTCGACGGCGGCGTGCGGATCGCTCGCAACGGGTCCGGCGTCAGGCCGGTCAATATCGAAACGGAACCATTTCCCGGCTTCCCGACTGATCTTCAGGCCCAGTTCACGGCCCTCATGTCGATGGCCGACGGCGTCTCGACGATTCGCGAAACGATCTTCGAGAATCGCTTCATGCATGTGCAGGAATTGGCCCGTCTTGGTGCGCGCATCGCCCTGTCCGGCGACACCGCGCAAGTGACAGGCGTTCGCGATTTGAAGGGAGCGCAGGTGATGGCGACCGATCTCAGAGCTTCGGTTTCGTTGGTCATCGCAGGGCTGGTCGCGGAAGGCGAGACAATCATCAACCGGGTCTATCATCTCGATCGCGGCTTCGAGCGGATCGAGGAAAAACTCGGGGCGTGCGGCGCAAAGATAGAGCGCTTGACGGGATGAGCATGCGCCTGCTCAAGCTGCTCGCGCTCGACGAGGATGATCTCAGGGTCATTTCCGCTCATGCGCAGGACGCCGTGCTGTGCGTCGGCGAGATGACATACCTGCCGAACGAACAGCGTTTCGCCGCCGTCCTCAGCCGGTTCGACTGGGAGGTGGCGCTTCAAGGCAAGGCCGATGAGAAAGGTCCGCGCCGCCGCGAAACCGCGCTTCGGTTCGACAGGGTGCGGGGGGCGCAGGTGCAGGGCGTGAATCTGCGCTCGAGACGCGATGCGCTTGAGTTGCTCGCCATCGAATTCGAGCCGATAGACGCGCCGAGCGGCTTCGTCACCCTGCTTTTCGCGGGAGGCGCAGCGCTGCGACTGGATGTCGAATGCATTGAAGCGGAACTTCGCGATCTCGGCGGCGCATGGCGCGCGGGCAGCGTGCCGAAGCATGATCTGAGCGGCGTCGATGAGAAGACGGACGTCTGAAATCCATGCCGCTCAGGCTGAATAGCAGCGACGCCGATTTCGAACACCGGTTTCGCGAATTGGTCGGGGGCAAACGTGAGGTCTCCGAGGATGTCGACGCCCGCGTGCGCGAGATCATTGCGCAAGTGCGGCGCGAGGGAGACGCCGCGCTGGTTGCGCTCAGCCGGAAGTTCGACCGCGTCGACCTTGCGGAACTTGGCATTCGCATCTCCGGCGACGAGATCGACTGTGCGGCCGCGACCGTTTCATCTGAAACGCTGGATGCGCTCCATTTCGCCCATGACCGCATCCTTGCCCATCACGCGCGGCAAAAACCGAAAGACGATCGCTATACGGACGATCTCGGCGTCACGCTCGGCCAGCGCTGGACGCCGATCGACGCGGCGGGATTGTACGTTCCCGGCGGTACGGCCAGCTATCCGAGCTCGGTGCTGATGAATGCAGTCCCCGCCAAGGTTGCCGGCGTCCCGCGCATCGCCATGGTCGTGCCGACGCCGGATGGAGAGCTCAACCCGCTCGTGCTGGCGGCGGCAAAGATCGCAGGCGTGGACGAGGTCTACCGGGTGGGCGGAGCCCAGGCCATCGCTGCACTCGCGTATGGGACGGAAACGATCGCGCCCGTCGCCAAGATCGTAGGCCCCGGCAATGCGTGGGTCGCGGCCGCCAAGCGGCAGGTATTCGGCACGGTCGGCATCGACATGATCGCTGGTCCGTCCGAGGTTCTGGTCATCGCCGATAGCGAGAACGACCCGGCCTGGATCGCGGCCGATCTGCTTGCCCAGGCAGAGCACGACGCGGCGGCGCAGTCGATCCTGATGACAGACGATGCCGCCTTTGCGGAGGCGGTCGCTCAGGAGGTCGAACGTCAGCTCACCCGGCTATCGCGCCAGGATATCGCCCGGGCAAGCTGGAAAGATTTCGGCGCGATCATCGTGCTCCGGTCGCTCGACGAGGCGCCCACGCTCGCTAACCGGATCGCGGCCGAGCATGTGGAGATCGCAACGCACGATCCGGATGATTTGGCGAGCCGTATCCGCAATGCCGGCGCGATCTTTCTTGGACGGCACACGCCGGAAGTCATCGGCGATTACGTTGCGGGCTCCAATCACGTCCTGCCGACGGCGCGTAGCGCACGCTTTTCGTCCGGTCTCGCCGTGCTCGACTTCATGAAGCGGACGTCGCTGCTGTCGCTAAACGCCGACAGTCTCGGCGCGCTCGCGCCGGCCGCCATGGTCCTCGCCGAGACCGAGGGGCTCGATGCGCACAGGCGCTCCGTCGCGATCAGGCTTAACCGGCGGGACTAGCGTGGCGCTTCTATGGTCACATTCGTCGCAGACACCCTCCTCAACCCTCCCCCTTGCAGGGGGAGGCTGCCTTGTCGCCGCCACTCGGGCCACTCCCCCCTGAGAGGGGGGAGCAGGCGGGGGGTCATAAGGGCACACCGCTGGTGTAATGCCCGGGCCGGGTCATGACGGACAACAACGACAAGCGCCGCCTGATCGAGGTCACGCTCGACCCGCTGTCGATCGGTCACGGCTCGTCGGATATCGAGCATGAGCGGAAAGTCGCTATCTTCGACCTAACCGAGAAGAACGCGTTTGCGCTCGCGGCCCTGCCGGAGGGCGGACCGTTTCGGCTGCATCTGTCGATCGCGGAGGCGCGGCTGGTCTTTAGCGTCAGCAACGACGGCGGCGAGCGCCTCAGCGACTTCATGCTGTCGCTGACGCCATTCCGGCGGCTGGTGAAGGAATATTTCTTCGTTCTCGACAGCTATCACAAGGCCATCCGAACCGCATCGCCGTCGCAGATCGAGACCATCGACATGGGGCGGCGGGGACTGCACGACGAAGCGAGCCGGCTGCTGAT
>JBKJVQ010000037.1:0-3773 GCA_046717125.1 Methyloligellaceae bacterium | reverse complement strand
CGCCGCAATCCGGACGGCAGCGCCTTCGTACCCAAGCCGACCCAGCGGCTGCTCGAAGTCCGTACCAATATGATGGCCGAAGAAGAAGCGAAGACTGCCGTCAATCTAATCGGCCGCGTGATCGCCGATCCTGCGCGCACCGGCCTCGTCCAGTCGATCGGCGGCGGACGGCTGATTCCAGCAGAAGGCGGCCTTGCCCGGATCGGGCAGGTCGTCAAGAAAGGCGAAGTGCTGGCGACCATCGACCGTCCTCTGCCGCCCGAGGACAGCGTGACACTGTCGGAAAAGGTCGGCGAGATCGACCAGATGATCGCCGTGGCGGCGCGCAAGCTCCAACGAACGAGGCAGCTCTTCGAGAAGCGTGTCGCGCCTGAAGCGCAGGTGGTCGACGCAGAGACCGAGATTGAAGGGCTGAAGCGCCGTAGACAGATTGTCATCGACACGCGCGCCGAACCCGAGATTCTGGTCGCGCCGATAGACGGCGTTGTGTCCTCCGCGAAAGTCGTTCCCGGCCAGGTTGTGCAGGCGCAGGACGTTCTGTTTGAAATCGTCGATCCGAGCGGACTCTGGGTCGAGGCGCTGATCTATGGCGATGCCGATCCCGCATCGCTTGCTGAAGCCAGCGCAACGGCCGGCGACGGAGCGCCGATGAAGCTGACCTTCCGGGGCTTCAGCCCCACGCAGCGCGGTCAGGCCACAATCGTGCAGTTCGCGATCGAAAGCCCGCCGGCGGGTCTCGGCGTCGGGCAGCCCTTGCGCGTCGTCGCGACCAGCGGCGAGGCTAAGGTCGCCATGGTCCTGCCGCGCGAGGCGGTCGTGCGCAGCGCCAATGGCGAGCACATCGTCTGGCGGCACGATGCGCCGGAGGCATTTTCCTCTGTACCCGTCCGGATTGCGCCGCTCGACGGCGGTCGCGTCGTCGTCTCGGGGGGTATCGAAAAGGGGGCGCGCATCGTCACGACCGCCGCCAATCTCGTCAACCAGGTGCGATAGGCGCGGGCGATGTTCAATTTTCTCGTCTCGGCCAGCCTGAAGAACCGGCTGTTCGTGCTCGCCGCCGCGATGATGCTCGTCGCTTACGGGCTTTACGTGTTGCCGCGCGTGCCGGTGGACGTGTTCCCCGATCTCAACCGCCCAACGGTGACGCTGCTGACCGCGTCCCACGGCCTCGCGCCACAGGAGGTCGAGCAACTCGTCACCTTCCCGATCGAGACGGCGATGAATGGCATGCCCGGCGTCGAGCGCGTGCGTTCGGTTTCCGGCGTTGGCCTGTCGGTCGTCTATGTCGAATTCGGCTGGACCACGGACATTTATCGCGCGCGCCAGCTTGTCGCCGAGCGCCTCGCGCTAGTGCGCGAGCAATTGCCCGACGACATCGCGCCGCAGATGGGTCCGGTCTCCTCCATCATGGGGGAGATCATGCTGATCGCACTGACCTCGGACGGGCGGGCCACGCCGATGCAGGTGCGTGAGACGGCCGATTTCATCCTGCGGCCACAGCTTCTGGCGATTCAGGGCGTCTCGCAGATCATCCCGATGGGCGGCGAGGTGCGCCAGTTCCGCGTCGCGCCGGACGTCGCCAACATGCAGGCGCTGAAGATCGGCTGGGAGCAGATTGAAACGGCGGTCACGCGCTTTGGGTCGAACACGGGCGGCGGCTTCGTCGATCAGAACGGCCGCGAATATCTGATCCGCAATGTCGGTCTGACGCAGAGGCTGGACGATCTGCGCAACCTCGTGGTCGCCACCAAGGACGGACAGCCGGTCCTTCTGAAACAGATCGCGACGGTGGATTTCGGCGCGGCGGTGAAGCGCGGCGACGCCGGTTTCCAGGGCAAGTCTGCCGTGATCGTCGGCGTTCAGAAACAGCCGACCGGCGATACGGTCGCGCTCACCAAGGCGATCGAAGCACAGCTTCAGGACATCCAGAAGACGCTGCCCGCAGGCATCACCGCGACCAACATCCAGTTCCGGCAGGCGAGCTTCATCGAGAATTCGATCGCGAATGTCGAGCGAGTGCTGATCGAGGCCGGCATCGTCGTCGCCATCGTTCTGTTTGTGTTTCTCGTCAATGCACGCGCAACGCTGATTTCGCTCAGCGCGATCCCGATCTCGATCCTCGTGACGGTACTCGTCTTTCAGGCGTTCGGTCTGACGATCAATACGATGACGCTCGGCGGCCTCGCCATCGCCATCGGCGAACTTGTCGATGACGCGGTGGTCGACGTCGAGAATATCCTCCGTAGGCTGAAGGAGAATGCTACCGCCGCGATTCCAAGACCGGTGCTCGAAGTGATCGCCGCCGCGAGCCAGGAGGTTCGCTCCGGCATTGTCTACGCGACGCTGATCATCGTCATCGTCTTCATTCCGCTTTTCGCGCTTTCCGGCATCGAGGGGCGGCTGTTCGCCCCCTTGGGCATCGCCTATATCGTGTCGATCTTCGCCTCGCTGGTCGTGTCGATCACCGTGACGCCCGTGCTTGCGTATTATCTGCTCTCGGGCCGCGCCCAGAAGGGCCATGGCGACGGCATGGTTGTCCGTCTGCTGAAGGCCGGCTATGCGCGGCTGCTCGGCGGCGCGTTTTCCATGCGCTATCTGCTTTTCGGCATTGTCGGTTTCGGGATCGCCGCCACCATCGCCGCGGCGACCCAGTTGCCGCGCACATTCCTGCCGCCCTTCAACGAGGGCACGGTCCTCATCAGCGTCCAGTATGATCCGGGCATTTCGCTTGCGGAGTCCGACCGGCTCGGGCTGATCGCCGAACGTCTCGTGATGGAAGTGCCCGAGGTCAAGACGGTCGGACGGCGCACGGGCCGGGCCGAGCTCGATGAGCATGCCGAGGGCGTCCACAATTCCGAACTCGACATTGATCTCGATCCCACGGAGCGGACCAAGGAGGCGGTCTATGCCGACATCAGATCGAAGCTGTCTGTGCTGCCGGCGGTGGTCAATATCGGCCAGCCCATCTCACACCGGCTCGATCACATGCTGTCGGGCGTGCGCGCGCAGATCGCGCTCAAGATCTATGGTGACGATCTCGACAATCTGACGCGCCTCGCAGAGGCCACGCGCCAGCGCCTGTCCACCATCGAGGGCCTGGTCGATCTGCAGGTCGAAAAACAAGTGTTGATCCCGCAGCTCCGTGTTCAGATCGATTACGAGAAGGCGGCGCTCTACGGGTTGACGCCGGCCTCGGTGAACGACGCGCTGGAGACGCTGTCGAACGGGAAGCGCGTCTCGCAGATCGTCGACGGCAACAAGCGCTTCGATGTTGTGATGCGCTTACCCGACAGGGACCGCTCGACGACGGGGCTGGGCGATCTCCTGATCGACACGCCGCAGGGCCACGTTCCCCTGCGCGACATTGCCGAAGTCGTCGAGACCGACGGGCCGAACCAGATCGGCCGCGAGAACGGCCAGCGCCGCATCGTGGTGCTTGGCAATGGCGACGGCCGGCGCGACATGGCCGCGATCATTGAAGATATTCGTGCGTCGAACGAAACGGCGAAGCTGCCACAGGGCTACCGCATCTCGCTCGAAGGCGTGTTCGAGGCGCAGGAGGAGGCGACGCAGCGCATCGGGCTGCTCTCGCTCGTCTCGCTGACCCTGATCTTCGTCATCCTCTATAGCCGCTACAAATCGATCGTGCTGGCGGCGATCGTCATGGGCAACATCCCACTTGCGCTGATCGGCAGCGTCGCGGCGCTCTGGATCGCGGGCCAGCCGCTCTCGGTCGCCTCCATGGTGGGCTTCATCACGCTGGCCGGCATTTC
>JBKJVQ010000036.1:0-3739 GCA_046717125.1 Methyloligellaceae bacterium | reverse complement strand
TGCTCGAAGGACAGCTCGGCGCGATCGACAAGGCCATAGGCGAGCGCATCGCGTCGCTCGACGGGGCGCTTGGCCATCACGGGGGGGAGCTGAACAAGACCCTGTCGATCCGCGCACAGAATCTTACCAAGGCTCTGAGCGATCAGTCCGAAGGTTTCAAGTCCGTGCTCGATACAAGGCTCGGCGCGATCGAGAAAACGCTCGACGACCGGATTTCCTCGCTCGACGGCGCGCTCGGCCATCATGGCGGCGAGCTAAACAAGACCCTGTCGATCCGCGCCCAGAACCTTAACCAGATGCTGGGCGAGCAGTCGGAGGGTCTTCAGGCGCTGCTCGAAACCCGCCTTGGCGCAATCGAACAGACGCTCGGCGAACGCATCGCTACGCTCGACGGCGCGCTGGGCCGTCATGGCGGCGAGATGAACAAGACGCTCGCGCTGCGCACCCAATCGCTCACCAAGATGCTCGGCGACCAGTCGGAAGGCCTTCGCGTCCTGCTCGAGGAGCGTGTCGGCGCCATCGAGTCGACGCTCTCAGAGCGCGCGACCGAACTCAACAAATCGATCTACCAGTCGACCTCTATGCTCTGGCAGAGCACGGAGGAAATGGCCACGCAGACCACGAAGGCGAGCGACGGCATGTCCCAACAGGCCGAGTCGCTCAAGGAGGTCTCGCGCAACCTTCTGATCCAGATCCAGACGCTCACCGAGCGCTTCGAGGGTCAGGGCGCGGGTATCCTGAACGCAGCGAAGGCCCTCGATTCCTCCAGCACCCGCATCGACGCGGTGCTGGAATCCCGGCAAACGCAGGTCGCGGGACTGCTCCAGACCGTATCGGGCAAGGCGCAGGATCTCGACGGCATGATGCGTTCCTATGCCGACATGATCGAAAAATCCCTGACGGGCGCCGAGACGCGCGCCAAACAGGTCACCGCCGAGCTCGCGCGTGAATCGACCACGCAGTCCCAGGCCGCGATCGCCCAGATCGAGCGCGTGCGCATCGAGACGCAGACGCAGACACAGGCAGCCGTCGCCGATCTCACCAAGAACTTCGTCGCCCTCACCCAGGAGATCGAGAAGCAGTTCGCCCACGCATCCAGCGAGTTTTCGCGCACGTCCGGCGAGATGCGCGAGAACGCGAGACTCACCGCACATGAAGTCGAGACGCTGCGTGTCGAGATCGAAGGCCGGCTCTCTGCCATTCCGGAGAAGACGAAGCAGAGCGCAAACGCTCTGCGCAAGGCGGTGACCGATCAGCTCAAGGCGATCGACTCCTTCGCGAACCTTGCTATCGAGTATCGCAATCCCGAGGCCGACGAGGACGTTCCGGCCCGCCAGCAGTCGTCGTGGGACATTCCTGCTGAAACACGCAAGCCAGCTGCTGAAGCACGCAAGTCGCCGCCGAGCTTTGAGGAAGCCGACTATTCCGTGTCGGGGCCGGACGAGAAGGAGACGGAGTACAAGACCTACAGGCTCGCTTCCGAGAACGAGTTTTCGTCGCGTGCTTCGAACCGCGCCGGGGATGAGACGCCGGCCGGCGGCAAGGAACCGGAGAAGCCGGTTCGGTCCCTGAACGGCATCTATACAAATGGCAATGCATCGTCGCCTTCGCCGGCTGCCGCTGAACCGCGTGCGGAACAGCGCGGTTCAGGCGCGCCTGAACCAGCACCCCAAGTGCGCCCCGCACGTACCGAGGCCGGCCAGCCGACCCCGCGGCGGGACAACTGGTCCGTGGGCGACCTCCTCGCGCGCGCCTCGCGCGGTGAGGGTGTTCCGGTCTACACGCCGCCCTCGCGGCGCGAGCAGCAGCCCCAGCAAGGCAACGGCGCGACCGCGCAAGCCCCTACTAAGGCTGCGGCGGGCGTTCTTCGCCTGAACGATCTCGTCAAGTCGATCGATCAGCGGGCAGCCGCCGAAGCCTGGAAGCGTGTGCGCGCCGGCGAGCGGGGTGTGCTCGGCCGACAACTCTACACGAAGGACGGTCAGGCGACGTTCGATGAAATCACTCGCCGTTATGTACGCGAGGCCGATTTCCGCACGACTGTCGATCGCTACGTCTCGGATTTCGATCGCCTGCTGGCCGAAGCAGAGCAGAAGGACCCGCAGGGGCGCATCGCGTCGAACTATCTCAATTCCGAAACGGGCCGGGTATATCTCATGCTGGCCCACGCTTCTGGGCGTATGCGCTAGAGCGCGTTCCGTTTTAGTTGGAAGCGGATGACAACTCCGGCGTCATGCCCGGCACTCGGGTCAGGCTTCGCCTGCCCGAGCACAACGCCACGTGCCGGGCATCGCCACGGCTCCGGCAGCATCAACGGAAGCCGTGGATGGCCGGGACAGCCCGCCGGTCAAGCCGGCCGGCTAAAGGCCAACCGGCCAAGATGACCCCGAGCCCTGATATGGCAATCTGCCCCAGGATAAGACCCTACCCGGTCGTTGCCTCCGCTGCTCCGCTCGGGCAGCGAAGGTCTTGACCGCGCGCGCTACATCGCCCTGCGAAACGTTCCGCTTCACCACCCGTGACGGCCTCAGGTTGCACGCCGTCCGGGACCGCGGCGACCCTGGTGCCCTACCCGTTCTCTGCCTTGCTGGCCTCACCCGCAACGGGCGCGACTTCGATGCTCTCGCCGTTGAGCTTTCATCGGGGCAACCGCGCCGGGATGTCTGGCGGCTCGACTATCGCGGCCGCGGACTCTCCGATCGCGACCCGGACTGGCGCAACTACACGCCTTTTGTCGAACTGTTGGATGCACTCGATTTCATGACCGCCATGGGCCTCGACAAAGTGGCGCTGGTCGCGACCTCGCGTGGCGGGATAATCGCAATGCTGATGGCCGCGATTCGTCCGACTGCGCTGGCGGCTGTCGTACTGAACGACATCGGACCGGCGCTTGAACCCACCGGACTCGCGCGAATCGCAAGTTATGTCGGAAAGACCCCGCTTCCAGCTACATGGGAGGACGCCGGCGGCACAATGAGGCGCGTCAACGCAGGTCTCTTCCCGGACGTGACCGACGCGGAATGGGTTGTCCTTGCGCGCCAATGGTACGTCGACAAGGATGGGCGTCCCACGCCCGGCTACGATCCCAACCTCGCCCGGAGCTTTTCGAGAGGGCGTGCGGCGCCGACTTTCTGGGCTCAGTTCCGTGCACTCTCGGGCGTGCCCGTGCTGGTCGTGCGCGGAGAGAACTCGGATCTCCTCACGGCGACCACGGTGGACGCCATGGCAGCGGAGCATCTCAGGCTAAGCAGAATTACAATTCCACGCGAAGGTCATGCGCCATTGCTGCGCGATGCGTTTGCGCTCGACGCCATCCGCCGGTTTCTGGACGACGTGGACGAAAGTTACGCGCCGTACGGCCTTGGATCACGATGACTTAGGGTTGACGCAACCCCAAGTTATGAACGTATCGATTCTAATAGTTTGAGCATGATGAAAACCGCTTCAAACTTTTCCGCATCATGCTCTAGATCGCCGCCTATTTCTTAGTCGCAAGCGTCTTGGCCTGACCGACCCAATTCTCGCGCTGTGCGCGGCCGGGGAAAGCCAGCGCCGCATCAACACGATCGAGATCTTCCCGCGTCCAGGCTGCAATCTGCTCGAAGGTTGTGATGCCCATGGCGTTCAGCTTCTTTTCGATGCTCTTCCCGATCCCGCGAATGACCGTGAGATTGTCGCGCCGCGGCGAAGGGGATGCCTCAACCGATTCAACCACAGGTGCGGCTGGCGCCTCTGAAGG
>JBKJVQ010000035.1:0-4308 GCA_046717125.1 Methyloligellaceae bacterium | reverse complement strand
CTGGATTGCTTCGCTGCGCTCGCAATGACGATTATTACCGCGTCAGGCCCTTCTCGGCGAGCTGGGCCAGATAGACTTCCCAGCGCTGGTCGCGCTCCTGCCCCAGCGTGCGCAGATAGCCCCAGGTGAAGATGCCCGTCGAATGCCCATCGTCGAAACGGAGGCGAACCGCGTAGTTCCCGACCGGCTCGATCGCGTCGATCTTGACGCGGTTTTTGCCGCCGATCGTCTTGCGCTCCGAGGCCGAGTGACCCTGCACCTCGGCGCTTGGGCTCATCACTCGCAGCATCTCGGCCGAAAGCACAAAGCTCCGGTCGTCATCGAATACGACGGTCAGAAAATCCTTCTCAGCGTTCAGGCGGATCTCGATCGGCCACGGCCTTGCCGCTTCAGCCACGCTCATGGAAGATCGATCTCGCCATCGACGACATGATCGATGTCTGCGTTCTCCGCTGTCAGCGTCATGCGGACGTTGAGCTTGCCCTTGCCGTGGAGATTTTGTTCGCGCACCGCTTTCTCGATCGCCTGTTGCGAGGTGACACCCACCTCCTTCAGGAATTTGCGCATCGACATGTTGAATTGGTCGTCCATAGTTCCTCCGGATGCGATGCTAGAGCGTGATGCCGAAAGTGTGCAGCGGTTTTCGGACGACATCATGCTCAAACTATTGCAATCGATCACGTTCATGACTTTTGGCCGATTCGACCAAAAGTCATCGTGATCTAATGTGTTGGCCGGCATTCCGATAATACGCATGTTGCAAATGCGCGAAAAACCCATTGCATTGGACCCGGCCGGGTCTCATGTGACCGGTGAGGAAAACGGCCTCGCATGACACTTTATCAGACGATCTCCAGTCCGCCGAAGCTGGTCGACCCTTTCGGGCGCGCGATCACCTATTTGCGCGTCTCGGTGACGGATCGCTGCGATTTCCGCTGCGTCTATTGCATGTCGGAAAACATGAGCTTCCTGCCGAGGCGCGATCTCCTCACGCTCGAGGAAATCGACCGGCTCTGCGCCGCCTTCATCGCGAAGGGCGTGCGCAAAATCAGGCTGACCGGTGGCGAACCGCTGGTGCGCAAAAACATCATGTGGCTCGTTCGCGCGTTGTCGCGCCATCTTCAGGCAGGCGCGATCGATGAACTGACGCTGACGACGAACGGCACCCAGCTCGAAAAATGGGCGGGGGAGCTGGCCGAATGCGGCGTTCGGCGCATCAATGTCTCGCTCGATAGTCTGGACCCGGACAGGTTCCGGCGCATTACGCGCTGGGGCGAGATCGGGCCCGTGCTTCGGGGCATCGAGGCCGCGTCGCGCGCGGGGCTCCATGTAAAGATCAATGCGGTCGCGTTGAAGGGCGAGAATGAGCACGAGATCGAGCGGCTTCTGCGCTGGAGTCACGGCGAGGGGCATGACTTTGCGCTGATCGAGACCATGCCCATGGGCGACATCGGCGGTGACCGCACGGATCAATATCTGCCGCTGTCGCTCGTCCGTACACGGCTGATGGAGCGCTTTACGCTGACCGACATCCCGTACCGCACGGGAGGTCCAGCCCGATATGTTCGCGTCGAGGAGACGGGGGGGCGGCTCGGCTTCATCACGCCGATGACGCATAATTTCTGCGAAAGCTGCAACCGCGTCCGCATCACCTGCACCGGCACGCTCTATATGTGTCTCGGCCAGGAAGATGCCGCCGATCTGCGCA
Source organism: Methyloligellaceae bacterium (assembly GCA_046717125.1). Classification (GTDB taxonomy): domain Bacteria; phylum Pseudomonadota; class Alphaproteobacteria; order Rhizobiales; family Methyloligellaceae; genus JBKJVQ01. Next base: position 2,600 of record JBKJVQ010000035.1, on the reverse strand, counting down.
GTCCCCTGCGCGCGAGCGAAAGCGACGAGGCTCTGCTCGGCGCGATCGACGCCGCCATCGCGCGCAAGCCAAAGGGGCACGATTTCGTCATTGACCGGGCGCGCCGGGCGCCGTCGGTCGCGCGGCATATGTCGGTCACCGGCGGGTAATCAGCGCAGGCTGAGTTCGGCTGCGCCCAGGATGGGGCCCTGGCCTTCAACCTGAATCAGGGCGACCGCGCCATCGGCGTCGTTACGCATCAGCGCCTTTTTCGGCAATCGCAGCACGATCGGCGCGCCGGTCCACATCCCGACGGGGGAAATGTCCCGCACCGCGTTCACGTATTTCAGCACGCGCCCGCGGTTCTCGCCGGTCTTGATCTTGACGCTGATCTGCCGACGCACGAGCGCAAGCCATATGGTGGCGGCCTTCCGGCCGGCGGCCGCGATGAGGTTGCGAGATTCGCCTTTGGATGCGGGCGCAGCACCGGCTTCGATGACGATCGCATCGCCGTCCGCGCGAAGGGAAATGTTTACGCGTTCCCTGCCGCCGTCCCTGTTGCTTTCCCGGATCGCGCTCCTGACCGCTTCGCGATTGTTGCCCACGACCTGTGTCAGGCCGTTGACGACGAGTTGCGGAGTGTAGACCTGTCCCCCGCCCCGGACCTTCGCGTAGCCGCGCTGACGCTCCGAATGGGTCGGACTTCCCATCGTGTCCTTCCAGCCGAGATAGTCCCAGTAGTCAACGGAGAAGGTCAGCCCGATCACCTTGTGCGCCTTCACCATCTCGCCAAGCATCGCATCGGCAGCGGGACAGGAGGAGCAGCCCTGGCTCGTATAGAGTTCGAGCACGGCCGGGAAACGGGTCGACTCGGCATCCTCGGCAGCGACGTCGTATGCGCCGAATGCGAAGATCACTGCGGCGAGTGCGGTGCGCTGGCAGGTGCAAATCATGCGCGGAGAGTAGGCGGCTCGCGACGCGGGTCGCCACTCACGTTAGGGTTACGCACATTACGCCGCAGCGGCGAGATTGCGGAGCACGTAAGGCAGAATTCCGCCGTTGCGGAAATAGTCCAGCTCATCGAGCGTATCGATGCGCGTGATAAACGGAATGCGCGCCTCCCGTCCGTCGGGATAGGCGATGTCAATCTCGACTCGCTGCCGGGGCGAGAGGGCGGCTATGCCGGTGAGCGACACGATTTCCGCACCGGTCAGACCGAGCGCCTGCCATGAACCCCCATCCTCGAACACGAGCGGCAGGATACCCATCCCTATGAGATTGGAGCGGTGGATGCGCTCGAAGCTTTGTGCCACGACGGCCCGGACGCCGAGCAGTCGCGGACCCTTCGCGGCCCAGTCGCGCGAGGAGCCCGAGCCGTATTCCTTGCCTGCGAAGATGATCGTTGGTGTTGCGGTCTCCTGGTAGCGCATCGCCGCGTCGTAGATCGGCATCTGCTCGCCGGATGGATGGTGGATCGTCACGCCGCCTTCAACCCCCGGGACCATCTGATTCTTGATGCGGATATTGGCGAACGTGCCCCGCATCATGATTTCGTGGTTGCCTCGCCGCGCGCCGTATGAATTGAAATCGGCAGGAGCGACGCCGTGCTCGGTCAGGTACCGGCCGGCGGGGCCGTCCTTCTTGATCGCGCCAGCCGGAGAGATGTGATCGGTCGTGATCGAATCGAGGAAAAGGCCGAGGATGCGCGCGCCTATAATATCGGAGACCGGCGTAGGCTCGCTCGAATGGTCCTCGAAATAGGGTGGGTTGCGCACGTAGGTTGAGCTGTCGTCCCAGTCATAGGTCAGGCCGGGGTTCACAGAGATCGCGCGCCACTCTTCGTCGCCCGTAAACACGTCCCCGTAGCGCTTGGCGAACATGGATGAATTGACCGAGGCACGCACGGTGTCGGCGATCTCCTTCGAGGAGGGCCAGATGTCGCGCAGGCAAACGGTCTTGCCATTCTGGTCACGGCCGAGCGGCTCGGACGCGAGATCGACGAGCATCGATCCGGCCAGCGCATAGGCGACAACCAGCGGCGGCGAGGCGAGGTAGTTCGCGCGCACGTCCTGGTTCACGCGTCCCTCGAAATTCCGGTTGCCGGATAGGACGGAGCAGACGGCGAGATCGTGCTCGGCGATGGTCGCGGAAATTTCCTCCGGCAGCGGACCGGAATTGCCAATGCAGGTCGTGCAGCCATAGCCGACAAGGTTGAAGCCGAGCGCGTCGAGATCGGCCTGCAGCCCGGCATGCTGCAGATATTCGGTGACAACCTGCGAGCCGGGCGCGAGCGAAGTCTTGACCCACGGCTTCGCGGTCAGCCCCTTGGCCAGCGCGTTGCGCGCAAGAAGGCCTGCACCGATCATCACGCTCGGATTGGACGTATTCGTGCAGGACGTGATCGCGGCGATGACGACGTCGCCGTGACCGAGATCGAAATTCTTGCCCTTGACCTTGAAGCGCTTATCAGCCTCGCCCTTCCTGCCATATTCGCCTTCCAGCGCGGCCACGAAGCCCGGCTTCGCATCGGGGAGCGAGACGCGGCCTTCGGGCCGCTTCGGTCCGGCAAGCGATGGCGTAACCGATGCGAGATCGAGCTCCAGCGTGTCGGTGAAAACCGG
>JBKJVQ010000034.1:0-6024 GCA_046717125.1 Methyloligellaceae bacterium | reverse complement strand
GAGGATGTCGGGAGTTCGACCCTCTCACCGCCCACCATCGCTTTGCGCTGACGCTTCCGGCATTCCGTTCTCTCCATCGGACGGCACCACAGAGAATTCACCGTCGGGACCGAGGAAAAGCAGCTCGCCCGAGGCCACGCCGAAATAGCAGCCATGCAGCGCGAGCGTTCCTGCCTTCACCCGATCCTCGATCCACGGGAAAGTTCGCAAGTTGCGTAGCGAAACTTTCACGGCTTCCTTCTCCGCGAGGCGCACGCGTTCCTCGTCCGTCAGGCCTGGCACCGCGCAGGCTGCGTCGCGCGCGGCCTTTGCCAAGGTCATCCAGTTCTGGACGAAGTCGTCCGTCATCGCCGGCTTCTCGCTCAGAAGTGCACCAATGCCGCCGCAATGCGCGTGGCCGAGAACAACGATCTGCGCGACTTCGAGGGAGCGAACCGCGTACTCGATCGCCGCGCTGGTCCCGTGGAGGGCGGCGTCGGGCTGGTAGGAAGGAACGAGGTTCGCGACATTGCGTATGACGAAGAGTTCGCCGGGGGACGCGTTGAAGATCATCTGCGGATCGACGCGGCTGTCGCAGCAGGCGATGACGAGCGTGCGGGGCTTCTGACCCTTCGCCGCCAAGCGCTCGAAACGCTGCCGTTCTTCCAGCCACAGCGTCGCCCGGAAGCGGCGATACCCCTCGATCAATTCGTCCATTGCGGCTTCATAACCGCTTCACCAATCAGTGCAAGCGTGACGTAGCGCGCAGCTGAGGGCCGCCGCCTTGACTTGGCAAAGGGCGGAGCGTACATGCGACCCGCACTCTTTGCGGGGGTGTAGCTCAGTTGGTTAGAGCGCCGGCCTGTCACGCCGGAGGTCGCGGGTTCGAGCCCCGTCACTCCCGCCATTCAATTCCTAAATCCTCAAAAACAATCATCGTCGAACGCCGCGATCGGCCCGCGTTGAATTCGCATGGGTTGCGTGCACAACAATGCGACAATAGTGCGCAGCCGCCGCACAAAATATTCGCATTTTGTCTCAATCATCGTCACGTAATGGTCGGATTACGGATGAATACGTTGCGCTCCCCCAACTAATCCGGAGCTTTGTATGCGAAGAGTATTTTTTGTCTTTGCTGTATTTGTCGGTTTTGCCTCCAGCATTGACCCCGCCGCCGCCCATGGATCGATTTCCACGGCCTGTCTTCCCGGCGAATTGAAAGCTACCCTCAACCACGTCGAGGCCAAGTTCGGGCCGGTGCAGGTGATCTCAAGCCACCGTCCCGGCGCGCGCGTCCGGGGCACCGGGCGGCGCAGCAAGCATGCCGATTGCCGGGCCGTGGATTTCCACCCCGCAAAAGGCCAGCATGCGGCCGTCGTGGCATGGCTCCGGGCCAATCATTCTGGCGGCCTCGGCACCTATTCGGGCCGTCACAGCCATATCCATATCGACAATGGCGGCGATCACACTTGGCACAACGGCTCGGGTAAGCGCACCAGGTTGGCGCGCGGACGTGGTGGCAGCCGGTCTGCGTCTGCGCGTCGTGGCGGCAGTAGCCGGTATGCGTCGACACGTCGTGGCGGCGGAAGCCGCACGGCATCGGCCCGGCGCGGCGGCCGCGGCGTGGCTGTCGCGGGCTACCGCTCTCGCAGTCGTGCGGCGTCGCGGCGCGCGTCTAGGGCGACCGCCTCCTCACGCGGGCGTCGCTACGCGTCACGGTCTGACCGCAACCGCGCCGAGCGCCGCGGCGGCGATTCAGGTGTGCAAAGCCAGGCCTCGAAACTGCCCGGCTATCAAGGCTGATTGAGTCGCGGCGCGGGACTGAAAATCCCGCGCATGACTCTCCGTTGCGTGTCTTCCGGTCGCCTTGCGGGGCAGGCGGAGGTGCGCTAAGCCTCGCAGGAAAAGAAGCGGGCCAGAATCGCCCGCCATGCGAGACCATGCCCGAACTCCTGCAGCAATATCTCCCGCTGGCGATCTTCATCGGCGTATCGCTGTTCATCGGCGCGGCGCTCATGATCGCGCCTTTCATCATCGCCTACCGCAACCCCGACCCCGAAAAAGTCGCCGCCTATGAGTGCGGCTTCGCGGCCTTCGACGACGCGCGCATGAAGTTCGATGTGCGCTTCTATCTCGTCTCGCTGCTGTTCATCATTTTCGACCTCGAAGTGGCGTTCCTGTTTCCCTGGGCCGTCGCCTTCCGGGAGGTGGGATCGGCCGGGTTCTGGTCGATGATGGTCTTCCTTGGCGTGCTCACCATCGGCTTCATATATGAGTGGCGGAAGGGAGCGCTCGAATGGGATTGATCCTGCCGCCCGCCTACGATCAGCCGCGCGAAGGTCGCAGCGAGCCGGCGGCACGGCCGGCGTTCTCGCCCGACAATTCGGCGGAGCTGTCCGACAAGGGGTTCCTCCTGACGACCGCTGACGATCTCATCAACTGGGCGCGCACCGGCTCGCTCATGTGGATGACGTTCGGGCTGGCCTGCTGCGCGGTCGAGATGATGCAATCGTCGATGCCGCGCTACGATCTCGAGCGCTTCGGTTTCGCACCGCGCGCCTCGCCACGGCAGAGCGATGTGATGATCGTCGCCGGCACGCTGACCAACAAGATGGCGCCCGCCTTGCGCAAGGTCTACGACCAGATGCCGGAGCCGCGCTACGTCATCTCGATGGGAAGCTGCGCCAACGGCGGCGGCTACTACCATTATTCCTATGCGGTCGTGCGCGGCTGCGACCGGATCGTGCCGGTCGATATCTACGTGCCGGGATGCCCGCCCACGGCGGAGGCGCTCGTCTATGGCGTGCTCCTGCTACAGAAGAAAATCAGACGGGTCGGGACGATCGAGCGCTGAGCTAGAGCATGATGCCGAAAAAGCCTGCCCCGGACCTGATCCGGGGTGTGAAGCGGTTTTCGGACAACATCATGCTCAACCTGTTAGAATCGATCACGTTTATGACTTGGGTTGGGTCAACCGCAAGTCATCGTGATCCGGGGATTATGCGGCGACATGAATGACAGGCTGACCGAACTCGGCGGGACGCTGGCCGACCGGCTCGGCAAGGCGGTTCTGCGTCAGCAGACCGGTCGGGGCGAGCTGACGCTGATCGTTGCGCCCGAGAGCATCGTCGATGTCATGCGTACCCTGCGTGATGACGACGCGACGCAATTCATCTGCCTGATCGATATTTGCGGCGCGGATTATCCCGAGCGCGAGGCGCGGTTCGAGATCGTCTATCACCTCCTGAGTCCTAAGAAGAATATGCGCGTCCGGGTGAAGCTGGAAACGGACGGGTCAGCGCCGGTGCCGAGCATCGTCGAGATTTTCCCGGCCGCGAACTGGTTCGAGCGGGAGGCTTTCGACATGTATGGCGTGCCGTTCTCGGGCCATCCGGATCTACGGCGCATCCTCACCGATTACGGCTTTCAGGGTTATCCGCTGCGCAAGGACTTTCCGCTCACGGGCTATGTCGAGGTGCGTTACGACACCTCCCGCAAGCGCGTCGTCTACGAGCCCGTCAAGCTGAACCAGGAATTCCGGAACTTCGATTTCCTCAGCCCGTGGGAAGGGCTCGACCACGTGCTGCCTGGCGACGAGAAGGCGACGCGCAACGGCGGGAAGGGCGACGCATGAAGCACACGCTCGCCGCCGGCCTCGCCCATCGCTTTCAGTTCGAGGTGCCGGTCTCCAAGACGGTGCCGCAGCTCTATCCGGAATCGCCTCAGTTCAGCGCCATGCCGGAGGTGTTTGCGACCGGCTTCATGGTCGGACTGATCGAGTGGACCTGCATGCGTTTGCTGGAGCCGCATCTGAACGAAGGCGAAGGCAGTCTCGGCACGCATATCGACATCTCGCACAAGGCTGCGACGCTCCCCGGCATGGTCGTCACGGTCGACGTGGAATGTATTGAGGTGCGCGGTCCGCGCTTGAAATTCGCGATCAAAGCGCATGACGGCGTCGACGAAATCGGCGCGGGAACGCATGAGCGGTTTATCGTGAAGTGGGACCGGTTCAACCAGGGGCTTGCAGCAAAGTCGGGAGTGGCGGCATGAGCGAAAATCTCGGAATGTCCGGAAAGTGCCTCTGCGGCGCGGTGCGCTTCACCGCAGAATTCAAGGAGCCCGGCTTCGGCGTCTGCCATTGCTCGATGTGCCGCCGCTGGACCGGCGGACCCTTCATGTGCATCGAAGCAGCTGGGCCTCCTGCCATCACCGGCGCTGAGAACGTGACCTACTATCAATCCTCGGACTGGGGCACGCGCGGCTTCTGCAAGAACTGCGGCACGTCGCTCTGGTGGCGCGCCATGGACGACAGCCACCTGGCGATCGCGGTCGGCGCGCTGGACGAGCCGAAGCGGCTCACATTCGAGACCCAGATTTTTGTGGAAGAGAAGCCGGCCTTTTACGATTTCGCTAATCAAACCAAGATGATGACCGGCGCGAAAGTGATGGCGGCGATGGGCGTCAGTCCCGAGGGCAAGGATGCCTGAAGCCGAAATCCGCAACTTCACGATCAATTTCGGGCCGCAGCATCCGGCGGCGCACGGTGTGCTGCGCCTCGTGCTCGAGCTCGACGGCGAGGTCGTGGAGCGGGTCGATCCGCATATCGGGCTCCTGCATCGCGGCACCGAGAAGCTGATCGAGCACAAGACCTACCTGCAGGCGCTGCCCTATTTCGACCGGCTCGACTATGTCGCGCCGATGAACCAGGAACATGCCTACGCGCTTGCGATCGAGAAGCTGGTCGGCATCGAAGTGCCAATCCGCGGGCAGCTCATCCGTGTGCTGTATTCCGAGATCGGCCGGCTGCTCTCGCATCTCCTCAACGTCACGACGCAGGCCATGGATGTCGGCGCGCTGACGCCGCCGCTCTGGGGCTTCGAGGAACGCGAGAAGCTGATGGTGTTCTATGAGCGCGCGTCGGGCAGCCGCATGCATGCGGCCTATGTGCGTCCGGGCGGCGTGCATCAGGACCTGCCGCCCGCACTGGTCGAGGACATCGACGCCTTCTGTGATCCGTTCCTGAAGGTCGTCGACGACATCGACGAACTGCTCACCGGCAACCGCATTTTCAAACAGCGCAACGTGGATATCGGCGTCGTCAGCCTCGACGAGTGCTGGGCTTACGGCTTTTCCGGCGTGATGGTGCGCGGCTCGGGCGCGGCGTGGGATCTGCGCAAGAGTCAGCCTTACGAGTGCTACACCGACATGGATTTCGATATTCCGGTCGGCAAGCACGGCGACAATTACGATCGCTACCTGATCCGCATGGAGGAGATGCGGCAGTCGATTCGCATCATGAAACAATGCTGCGCGCGCCTCATGCGGACGCCGGGACCGGTATCGGTCCTGAACAACAAGATCGTGCCGCCCAAGCGCGCCGAGATGAAGCGCTCGATGGAGGCGCTGATCCATCATTTCAAACTGTATACGGAGGGCTATCACGTCCCCGCCGGCGAGGTGTACGCTGCGGTCGAGGCGCCGAAGGGCGAATTCGGCGTCTATCTCGTCTCGGACGGTTCGAACAAGCCCTATCGCTGCAAGATCCGCGCGCCGGGATTTGCGCATCTGCAGGCGATGGATTTCATGTGCCGGGGTCACATGCTGGCGGACGTTTCCGCCATTCTCGGCTCGCTCGACATCGTGTTCGGGGAGGTAGACCGGTGAGGCAACCGAACGTTTCCCGACATGCGGAATTGTTCTTTCTGAAGACGGCGCGCCCAGCCGTAAGCAGGCAAGGATTTCCTCATGCTCAAGAACATCTTCCGAACGATCATCATAGGCTGGATCATGAAGCGCTTCCTCGGACGCGGAGACCGGACGGATCATACGGATCGCACAGATCGCGCGCGCCGTTAGGTCTCACAAGATGGCCTCTCCCCCCTGAACGGTGGGAGCAGGAGGAGGGTCTTGAGGCCGTCTCCGACTTCTCGATGATCCCCACCCGGGCCCTCCCCTTTTCAAGGGGAGGGAGCCAGACCGTGCTGCCGCGCGGCCAGATCGGCAGGCGGGCATGAGCGTGCGCCGCCTCGCTGAGACGCAGCC
>JBKJVQ010000033.1:0-9317 GCA_046717125.1 Methyloligellaceae bacterium | reverse complement strand
ATGAAGCTCGCGGGCCGAACGGGATGGGCGAGCGGGCCCATGTCTTCAGGGAACTGGTGCGTCTTCAGCATACGGACGTCCATGATCCGCTTGACCGGTCCCGAACGCAGATCGGAGGTAAATTCCTGGTCGCGAAAGACCGTCAGGCCCTCCTTCAGACACAGCTGGAACCAGTCGCGGCAGGTGACACGATTGCCGCTCCAGTTGTGGAAATATTCGTGCGCGATCACTCCTTCGATCGAGCCGTAATCGGCGTCCGTCGCCGTGTCGGGGCGGGCGAGCACGAGCTTGTCGTTGAAGACGTTGAGGCCCTTGTTCTCCATCGCCCCCATGTTGAAGTCGCTGACCGCGACGATCATGAAAATGTCGAGGTCGTACTCCCGGCCGAAGCGCTCCTCGTCCCAGCGCATGGAATGTTTCAGGCTGTCCATGGCGAACCGGGTGCGGTCCTCCTTGCCGTGCTCGACATAAATGCGCAGTTCGACTTCGCGCCCCGACATGGTCGTGAAGCTGTCCGTGACGCAGGCGAGATCGCCGCCGACCATCGCGAACAGATAGCTCGGCTTGGGGTGCGGATCGTGCCAGACCGCATAGTGGCTGCCTGTGCCGGGGATCGGCCCGTTCTCGACCGGATTGCCGTTCGCCAGGAGCGTTGGCGCCGCGCCCCAGTTCGCCTCAAGACGAACGGTGTAGATCGACTGGATGTCGGGCCGGTCGGGGAAATAAGCGATGCGCCGGAACCCGTGCGGTTCGCATTGCGTACAGTAGACGCCTTGCGTCCGGTAAAGGCCTGAAAGCGTCGTGTTGGATTCAGGATCGATCCTCACGTTCAGTTCGAGTGTGAACGGCGCTTGCGGGGGCTGGTAAATCGTCAGCGAATGGGCGTCCGTATCGTACGCGCCTTCGTGAAGCGGCTCGCCATCGATCGAAATCGCTTCAAGGATGAGCGCCTCGCCGTCGAGAACGAGCGCACTGCCGGGCTTGAGGTCGGGATTGGGCCGGATCGCAAGCCGCGACCTGACCATCGTTGCATGGGGATCGAGGGCGACGTCCAGCGATACCGTATCCACCAGGAAGGCCGGCGGCTTGTAATCCTTGAGATATATGGGCTGCGGCGCAGGATTGGGCGGGGAATCGGTAGGTCTCGGATCAGCGCTCATGGGGGTGGTTTAGCCACCATGGAAGGCCAAGGGAAGGCCAGTGGGATTTCTTCCCGTCATAACTTCGCCAATAGGCTTGGACAGTCTCCTCTGACGGCTTGACGCATCGGGCGCGCGCAGGCACAGGATCGTTCGAATCAACTCCCTTAAAGCGGTGGGGCGGCGTTGCGTCAGAGTTCCGTTCAATCCCCGGCGAGCTTGGGAGCGGCTCGATGAATCGCCGCGAGTTCTCGACCGCCGCCGGATTTGCCGCGCTGGGCGGATTGGCGTCGCGGCTCGCTGCAACCCAGGCTGCCGCCCAGGATCAGCCGCCGCCTCCTGAGCCGCCGCGTTTTTCACGGCAGACCGTGGTCGATATGGCGCGGGATTTTGCGTCCCGCCCACAGGCAGCTCCGCCTGCTGTTGCCGATACACTCGCCAACATCACCTATGACGCTTATCGCGACATCCGCTTCCGCGCGGACGCTGCGCTATGGCGCGGGCAGGAGCGCGGCTTCACCGTCGATCTGCTCCATGCGGGCTTTCTCTATAAGACGCCGGTCGAAATTTTTGTTGTTGAGGACGACGTGGCCCAGCGGGTCGAATACTCGCCGCAGATGTACGATTTCGGTCCGGCCATCAAGACGCCGCCTGCGGGCGGGTCGAATCTGTTTTCGGGCATCCGCATCAAAGGGCCGATCAACTCGGCGAGCTATTACGACGAGCTCGCCGTGTTTCAGGGCGCGAGCTATTTCCGCGCCGTCGGCGAGCGTCAGCTCTATGGGTTGTCGGCGCGCGGCCTCGCCATCGACGTGGCGGAACGCAAGGGCGAGGAATTCCCGAACTTCCGGGCATTCTGGCTGGTCCGCCCGCCACGGGATGCGCACACGATGACGATCCACGCGCTGCTCGACAGCGTGAGCGCGACCGGTGCGTTCTCATTCGAAATCACTCCCGGTCATTCAACAATCATGCAGGTCGAGGCGACGATTTTCGCGCGCAACGACCTCGTCAATGTCGGCATCGCGCCACTGACCAGCATGTTCATGTTCGACGCCACCAACCGGAATCGGTTCGACGATTTCCGCGACGCCGTCCATGACTCAGATTTTCTCGGTTTCTGGCGTGGCAACGGCGAGTGGTGCGTGCGCTCGGTCACCAATCCGCGGACGCTGCAGATCAGCGTTTTCGGAGATGAAAATCCGCGCGGATTTGGCCTGCTGCAGCGTGCGGGTTCCTATTGGGATTTCCTCGATCTCGAGGCAGCCTACGAAAGGCGGCCGAGTCTGTGGATCGAGCCACGCGGCGACTGGGGCAGGGGCCAGATAGAGCTCGTTGAGATCCCGACGGACGGCGAAGCGAACGACAACATCGTCGCATTCTGGCGACCCGCCGAGCCGATTAGAGGCGGGCAAAGCCGCAGCTTCTCATATTGGATGAACTGGGGACCGTCGTCGGGCGACCGGATGCTGTTTCGTGTGCAAGAAGCCCGATCCGGCCTGACACTGGACAAGCAGCGGCGCGTTTTCGTGATAGAGTTCGAGCGGCCCGATGCCGGACCCGACCCACAACCGTCCGGCGACATTACCGCGGTCGCATCTGCATCGAACGGGGCCGTGCAAAATGTCGTTGTGACGCCCAATGCTAAGACGGGCGGGTACCGCGCGAGCTTCGAACTGGGGGTGGACGGCGTGGAACTTTCCGAACTTCGGCTGGTTCTCAAACGAGGCGATGCCGCTATCAGCGAAACCTGGCTCTACCGATGGACACGCTAGCTCTCAGCGCGATCCCAGCCCGCATACGTGAGCGTATGCCGGCCCCAGAGCTGACTCCCCCCGAATCCCGGCTTGAAATGCCCGAGCAGGATTTCCGCGCGTTTCCGTTCCGCTCCTCGCCAAAGCGTCCAATGGATAGCGTGACGGTCGCAGCGCGGCTGTTCGTGACGGCGATCACGATCGCGCTCACGACGTACGGCGCGTGGGAAATGTCGCATGTCATCGGCGATGAAAAAGCCACGCTGTTGCAGTTGGTCTTCCTGGTTCTTTTCATCATGACATTCGGCTGGATCGCGTTCGCGGCCGGCAACAGCGTGTTGGGATTCTACGCGGTCCTGTCGCGGAAGCCTCTTCGCGTCGACACGGCCAAAGCGCTGAATTCGCGCACCGCGCTTGTGATGCCCGTCTACAACGAAGAAACTGAGATCGTCTTCGCCCGGCTGAGACGCATGACGCAATCTCTGGTGGATACCGGGCAGGGCTGGCATTTTGACGTCTTCGTCATCAGCGATTCGACGAATGAGAATGTCGCTGCTGCGGAATATTCGGCCGCGCTGCGCATGGCGCGGGAGTTCTCGGGCCGCACTGGCGTGTATTACCGGCGTCGCAAGGAGAACGTCGGCAAGAAAGCGGGAAACGTCGCCGATTTCGTCCGGCGCTGGGGCGGCGCTTACGAACACATGATCGTTCTCGACGCCGACTCGACAATGACCGCCGATGCCATGATCGCCTTGGTCAGGGATATGGAGGCAAATCCGCGCGCTGGCCTCATCCAGACCACGCCGCGCCTCATCAACCGGCGCAGCCTGTTTGCGCGCATGCAGCAGTTCGGCTCGGCCATCTACGGTCCGGTCGTGGCATCGGGCATCGCCATGTGGCAGGGCCGCGAAGGAAACTTCTGGGGCCACAACGCAATCATTCGCGTAAAGGCGTTCGCCGAAGGCTGCGGACTTCCGGAATTACGCGGCCGCAAGCCGTTCGGCGGCCATGTCATGAGCCACGATTTCGTCGAAGCCGCGCTGCTGCGGCGCGCGGGCTGGGACGTGACGATGCGCCCCGAAATCGAGGGCTCGTTCGAGGAGCCGCCGCCCAGCCTCGCGGACCACGCGACGCGCGACCGGCGGTGGGCGCAGGGCAATCTTCAGCATATCGCCATCATGCCCGTGTCAGGACTGCATTGGGTCAACCGGTTCCATTTCCTGACCGGCGTCATGGCGTATGTGTCGTCGCCGCTTTGGCTCCTGTTCCTGTTTATCGGCCTGATCCTCGCGTGGCAGGGCGCGGTGATGCTGCCGGACTATTTCCCCGAAGGCCGGTCACTGTTTCCCACCTGGCCAACCTTCGACGCCGAACGCGCCTTGGCGCTGATGAGCTTTGCCTTCGTCATCCTTCTCGTCCCGAAGATTCTCGCCGTCATCGCCGCCATTTTGCGCAGGGATGTCCGGCGCGGCTCGGGAGGCGGCTTCGCGATCATGGCGAGCGCGTTCCTCGAAACGCTGATATCCGCGCTGATGGCCCCCGTCCTGATGCTGTTGCAGACGAACTTCGTCATGCAGATTCTGATGGGTCGTGACTCAGGCTGGAACGCGCAAAGCCGCGACGACGGCTCGATGACGTGGTCGGCCGCTGCCGCCGCCCATGTGCATCACACGATGGCAGGCGTCGTGCTGGCTCTTGCGGCTGCGCTGATCGCGCCGAGCCTGTTCCTGTGGATGCTGCCGGTGTGGCTGGGCCTCCTGCTCTCTATTGCGTTGGCGCAAGTCACATCCACGACGGGCGCCGGCGACTTCACGCGGCGGCTACGGCTTTTCGTTATCCCGGAGGAGCGCGAACAAGACGCCAAGGCCCGCGCGCGCGATATCGGCAAGACAGCTTCGGCGCTGGGATAAGCTCGTCGCGTCAGGCGATTCAGTACTGCAATTGCGGAGCGAATGCGTTCGAGGCCGACGCTGATTCCCGATCATCACCCGCGAGTGGCGAAGCGTTCGAGGCCGGCGCTGATTCGGCGACAAGGCCAACTTTGTGCTCAACCTCGTTGAGCGCCCGCCGCGCGATCTGCGCAAGCTCCGTCATTCCGAAACTTAGGTTCTCGGGCTCCGCGTCGGCATGCAGAACAAAAAGCCTGACGAGTTCGCAGAACACCGGCGCACGCACAAGCATCTGCGCTTGTTGCTCGATCCGGAACGGATCGAGATCGTACTCCGCGCCCGGCACGCGCCAGCCGCCCCAGTCCCGTTCGGTCGTGACCAGCACGGGATGCGTGCCCGGATAGGGGTGATGGCCGCACTGCTCGGCCGATTTCCAGCGGTTTTGCCCGCGCAGCACGCGCCACTCGACCTGCTCGCCCTGAAGCCCCGCGCCGCGTGCGATGGCGGAGGTTTCCTCCTCCAGCTCTTCCGGCCCGAATTCCCTTCCCATGCCGCAGTCGTAGAGCACCTTGATCGGTTCATCGCAGCCACGGATCCACTTGGGCACGACGCTCTCGATATGCGCCCATGTGCCAACCGGCTTCACGAACACACGCTGTGATTTATGGAACCGGGCTTTCGCCATGACACCGGATGCTCCCCGCACGAGGCACGAACCGGCCACTTCTATCAGAGGCGGGTTAGCATCTCTTTAGGCGGGCGGGAGGCGCATTCCTGAGCCTCGGTCGCTTCTGCAGAAAGGCCTTTTCACGCTTTCGTCAGGCGTGCGGGGTCTCGTGCAGGGCCGGTCAATACCCACATCAAGGGCAATACGGCCCGCGTGCGGCTCGATGCTCCACTCAAATCGGGAATCCTGTTTATGCGTTTCAAGACATTTTCTGCAAGCGTGGCGATCGCCGCACTGATGGCCACGCCGGGCTTTGCCCAGGATAAGAGCGTCAGGACGAAGGCTGGCCCGGTGAATATCGAGGCCGTGGCGTCGGGGCTAATTGAGCCTTGGGGCCTCGATTTTCTCTCCGATGGACGCATGATCGTCACGGAAAAGGGCGGGACGATGCGCATCGTCGGCAAGGACGGCAAACTATCCGAGCCGCTGAAAGGCGTACTCAAAGTCTCGGCGAAGGGGCAGGGCGGTCTGCTCGACGTTGCGGTTGCCCCCGATTTCGACAAGAGCCGCCTGATCTACTGGGCATTCTCCGAACCGGGCGAAGGCGGCGCAAGCACGGCAGTCGCGCGCGGCAAGCTCGCAGAAGGCGCGGTCGAGGACGTGGAAGTCATTTTCAGCCAAAAGCCGAAATTCACCGCAGGACAGCATTTCGGCTCGCGCATCGTGTTCGGCGACGATGGCAAGATTTATGCGACGACCGGCGATCGCGGCCAGGGCGAACCGGCACAGGACGTGTCCAACACGGTCGGCGTCATTATCCGCATCAACCCGGACGGTTCCGTGCCCGATGACAATCCGTTCGTTGGCAAGGAAGGGGCAGCGCCGGAGATCTGGACCTACGGCAATCGCAACGGACAGGGCCTCGTCAAGGACCCCGCGACCGGACAAATCTGGGAGCATGAATTCGGTCCGCGCGGAGGCGACGAATTGAACGTTGTCGAGAAGGGCCAGAACTACGGTTGGCCTGTCGTCAGCAACGGCAGCCAATATTCCGGTGTGCCGATTCCTGATCATGATACTCGCCCCGAGTTCAAGCCTCCCGTACATTTCTGGACCCCGGTCATTTCTCCTTCCGGCATGGCAGTCTACACCGGCGACGCGTTTCCCGACTGGAAGGGCAATATCCTGATCGGCGGCCTGTCCGCGCTCGGTATCGTCCGGCTCACGCTCGATGGCGACAAGGTCACGGACGAAGAGCGGATCGATCTGGGTGTCCGCATCCGCGATGTCGTGCAGGGCCCCGATGGCGCGGTCTACGCGCTCAACGAGGATGACGGCGAAATCCTGCGCCTGACGCCGGGGAAGTCGCCGGAGAAGGCAGGAAATTAGCACCAGCAGGTTCGTCATGTCCGGCCTCGAGCCGGCCATCGACGGCTTCACAACAGTCGGTCCGAAGCGTGGATGCCCGGCACGAGGCCGGGCATAACGCAGCGTTGGCGTTCGTTTTAGGCTAATGCCCCGACCGGTCTGCGCTGCGGCTCGCCTCGAACAGGAACCAGAGCCGACGCTCGGTCTCGTCGATCCAGTTTTCGATCAGGCTTCCGACGCCACGTCGTCGAATTCGTCGCAGAGATCGTGTGTCTCTCTGAGGTTTGCGAGCAGCGTCTTGTTGTCGGCCATCAGCTCACGGAGCATATCGGCAGGATCGACGAACTCCTCGTTGTTGTCGGCAATGCGCTGCAGCTTCGAGATTTCGCCGATCGAGCGGAGCGTGGACCCGCCAACCTTCCGGACCCGCTCGGCAATGTCGTCGGTCGTGGCGAAAATCTGCGCCGCGTGCTCGTCGAACATGAGATATTAGTCGCGGAAATGCGGGCCGCTGACATGCCAGTGGAAGTTCTTTGTCTTGAGATAGAGCGCGAATGTGTCGGCCAGCAGCCCGTTCAGCGACTGCGCGATATGCTCTACCGCCTCCGGTGTAAAATCGTTGGGCATCTCGATATTGCGCTTGCTCGGAGCGGAGCGTTGCTTCTTGGCGGGCGTGGCGCGTTTCGGGCTCTTGGCCATGTCATACTCCTGCGAGTGCGTTGAGTGATGCAGCAACACAGCCAGGGCGCGAGAGTTGCCACCGATCTGCGTGGTGTCAGCGGGCGGGTTTGGCGGCGAGCTTGGGAAGGTCCCTTCGCGCGCGCGAAATCTCGGTCACGAATTTGAGCCGCATGGCGCGTTTGAAGTCGGAAAAGCCGTTGGCGGGAATAAGAAACGCCCCGGGTCCGCCAACCACATTCTGCCTGTACCAGTCGACCAGCGTCGCGGATTCCTCGCCCTCAAGAATAGGCAGACCGTTGACCGTCACGTCCTCGGACGCCAGCCGGTCGCGGATGGAAGAGACGCTTTCGGCGGCGTTGCAGTTGTCGCGTCCGTCGCCCGACACGTCGATGATGACTCGCGCCGCAGGCACGGGCTGCAAGGGCAGCACCTTGTCGTAGATGTGCCCCAGCGCCTTCGACAT
Organism: Methyloligellaceae bacterium; assembly: GCA_046717125.1. Taxonomy (GTDB): domain Bacteria; phylum Pseudomonadota; class Alphaproteobacteria; order Rhizobiales; family Methyloligellaceae; genus JBKJVQ01. Next base: position 1,356 of record JBKJVQ010000033.1, on the reverse strand, counting down.
GCAGGTGAAATCCTGCGCTTCCCGCCGTGTGTTGCGCACCTTCGCCGCAAACGCGATTGCGTCGCCGTTCGAGGTCAGGAGCGTCCAGGGCACAGTCATGCGCGGCGTGTTCGACCACTCGACCAAGCTGACGAGAACGGAGCGGTGTCCGTCCGACAGGATGGCCGCAAGCACGTCGGGGTCTTCGAATGTTTCGGCGATGCCGTCCATCTGCAGACGATAGCGTTTGGCGTCGATCGAATTCGAGACGTCGACAGCGAGGACGACCGCGACGTCGGCGATCTCGGCTTGGCTTTTGGCCTCACGGATGTCTGCCGGCGCGGTGATCGCACCAAGCATCGCGCACAGCGCCGCGAGCCACCGACACATACGCTGCAGCATCAGCGGATGGCCTTTTCGCTGTTCGTGGCGCGGTCGAAGCCGATCGCCTGGGCGAGCCCCTTAACGTTCCTTAGAATTGCGCCGTCGAGATCGGCGCCAGCGAAATCCGCGCCCGTCACGTTCGCGCCGGTCAGGTTGGCGCGCGCCAGCGAGGCCAGCAGGAACTTCGCGCCGGAAAGGTCTGCGTTCGAGAGATCGGCGAACATGAGGCTGGCATGAGCGAATACCGCGCCCCTGAGATTGGCGCCTTTGAGATTTGCACCGGACAGGTCAGCCCGCCCCTGGCTCCAGCCGCCGGAAAGTCCGAATCGCGCCGCCGAGAGATTTGCGCCTGAGAAGTTGCCGCGGCTCATACGCGCCATGATCTTGACGCCCCTCATATTCGCGCCGGAGAAATTGACCGAGCGCCACGAACTCGGCTCGAAGTCGACTGTGCTGACGGCATCGAAAAAGCTCGCTTGGGTCAGGTTCGCGCCGGAAAAATTCGTGCCGGCGATCGAAGCCCTGTCGAGATAGGCACCGGTGAGATCTGCCCCGGAAAGATCGGCGTTTTTGAGATTGGCCCCCAGCATGTTGGACCGGGCGAGGTTGGCGCTTTTGAAATCAAGTCCCGAAAGGTCGAGCCCGGATAGGTTTGATCCCGAGAAATCGACCGGATGCTCGCGTGTTGCGGTTTTCAAAGCGGTGATTAGGGAGCGCAGGGCAACGTCCGCAGCCTGCGCGCCAGCCAGCGTGAAGACGAAGAGAATGAGCGCGGCGACCGGGAAGCGCAACGTCGACATGAATGGAAGCTAACAGTCTAATGAACGCCATGTCACGGCTGGGCCGCCTATTGCGAACACCAAGCGGCGTCGTGATCAGACCGCGACCGCCGAACCCGACGCAGGTTTGGGCGTCAGGTCGCGCAACCCAAATCTAGAAGAAGGCCCTGTCCCTGTTGTTCGCCCGATCGAGACCCTTAGCTTGGTTCAGGCC
>JBKJVQ010000032.1:0-13492 GCA_046717125.1 Methyloligellaceae bacterium | reverse complement strand
CACGGGCACCGCGCCCATGGCGAGCCCGCCCACGAAATCGGCCGGCTCCTCCTCGGATTTCAGTCGCGCGAACATGAGACATCCGACGAGCGCCGCGCCCTCCGGGTCGGCCATGGTCCGCTTCATGTCGAAATAGAAATTGCTGGTTCGGCCCGAGGCGAGGGTGCGCGTTTCGTCCTCGCCGAAAGATTTTTCGCGGATGATCTCGGCGAGGCGCGTGCGGTCAGTCATGTTCTATTTTGCGACAAGCGGAAAACGTTCGGGGTTCTCAATGATCTCTTCCGTCAGGTCGATGTCGAGATCCGGCCAGTAGAATCTGCCAGCGCGCGGCTCTTCCAGATTGAGGATCGCCTTTACGGGCGCGTCGCGAAACCAAGGGAAACGGTCGTAATCGAGGAACGTTTCCTTCCCGCGGGAGAGGAGCCGGATTCCCCTATTTGAGCTATCGGCGATCACGCGGCCGCTCCAAGCTTTTCCTTGAACGGAACCGCCGCGATGATCGCCTCCTCGCGTTGTTCAGTGAACTCAGGATCGGACCGTAGCTGATCGAGGGTACGCGGCGAGGGAAACGGCTGACCTGTCAGTTCCTCCCAGTCCTCAGCCGCGAAAGCCAGCACCTCGGCAGCCTGTTGCAAGACCTTGTCAAGCGTGTCAGCGGAAGTGATCACTCCCGGCACGTCAGGAAAACTAATTCCAAAACTGGAATCGGGATCTTTGTGGATCATTGCGATGTAATGGGTCACGGCCCTTAGTCCTTCGTCCAGCCCGCCTGCTTATATATCGCACGGACGGTGCCGGCGGCTATGTCCCGATCCGGATGAACGACGATCACGACGCGGCGCGCTATCGGGTGCCGGAACTTGTGGTGCGAGCCACGCACGCTCACAAGCTCGAAGCCTTCGCGCTGCAGCCTTGCAATGATGTCGCGACTGTCGCGCAGCATGAATGGCTAAAACTCAAACATCCAGATTTGCCACCGACAATGCGTTCGACACAATGAAATCCCGGCGCGGCTCGACCACGTCGCCCATCAGGCGCGAGAAGATGTCGTCTGCCTCGTAGACCTCGCCGATTTTGACCTGCAGCAGCGTGCGCACGTCCTTGTCGAGCGTCGTCTCCCAAAGCTGCTCAGGGTTCATTTCGCCGAGGCCCTTGTAACGCTGCAGCGTCACGCCTTTGCGCCCCGCCGCCATCACGGCCGAGATCAGATCGGATGGGCCGTGGATCACGGACGTCAGGTCCCTGCGCTTGAGCGTGGCGGGCCGCTCGTAGGTCTCCTGCAGATGCGCGGCATACGAGTCGAGCTTCAGCGCATCGGACGAGGCGATAAACGGCGCGTCGACGAGATGGGATTCGATCACGCCGCGCACCTCGCGGAAGAAGCGCAAGCCCCCGCCCTCGACCGCCTCGCCCTTCCAGCCGCGCTCGGTCTCCTCGGACAGCGTGTCGAGCCTCCGCGCGATATAGGTCGCGGCCTCGTCCGCCCGCCCCGTATCGCGCAGAATCGACGGATTGAGCGTGCCGGCGATCGCCGCCTGCTCGATGACGAAGCGCGGATAGCGGCTGTGCATGCCTTCGAGGACGTGCTTCAGCTTGCGCGCCGTGCCGACGATGTCGGCGAGATCGCGGCCGACGCGCTCGGCACCGCCGACATTCAGCACCGCCTCGTCGAGACCGCCCGCGATCAGATAATCCTCAAGCGCCATCTCGTGCTTGAGGTACTGCTCGTCCTTGCCGCGCTTCACTTTGAAGAGCGGCGGCTGGGCGATGAACAGATGCCCGTTCTCGATCAGCTCCGGCATCTGCCGGTAGAAGAAGGTCAGCAGCAGGGTGCGGATATGCGCGCCGTCGACATCGGCGTCCGTCATGATGATGATCTTGTGGTAGCGCAGCTTGTCGAGATTGAAATTGTGCGGCTCTTCCCCGCGCCCGACGCCCGCGCCGAGCGCCGTGATCAGCATCGCGATCTGCTCCGACGTAATCATCTGGTTGGAGCGCGACGGCGGAATGCGTTCGACGTTCAGGATCTTGCCACGCAGGGGAAGCACGGCCTGGAACTCGCGGTTGCGCGCCTGCTTGGCGGAACCGCCGGCCGAGTCGCCCTCGACCAGGAACAGTTCGGCCTTGGCCGGATCGCGCTCCTGACAGTCGGCGAGCTTGCCCGGAAGGGCCGAGTTCTCGAACACGCTCTTGCGCACCGCGTTGCGCGCGTTCTGCGCCGCCTTGCGGGCATTGGCGGCTTCGATGACCACCTTGGCGACCTTCTTCGCCTGGTCGGGATTCTCTTCGAACCATTGCGACAGCGCATCGCCCATGACGCTCTCGACGACCGGCCGCACCTCGGACGAAATCAGCTTGCTCTTGGTCTGGCTGGAAAACTTGGGATCGGGCGCCTTCACCGAAAGCACGCAGGTGAGACCTTCGCGCGCGTCGTCGCCGGTGATCTGCACCTTCTCCTTTTTCGCAATCCCGGATTCGTCGAAATATTTGTTCACCGCGCGGGTCAGCGCGCCGCGGAAGCCGGCAAGATGCGTGCCGCCGTCGCGCTGCGGAATGTTGTTCGTGAAGCAGAGCATGTTCTCGTGGTAGCTGTCGTTCCACCACAGCGCCGCCTCGACGCTGATCCTGTCGCGTTCCGCGCGGACGGCGATCGGCTCGGAGATGACCGCGTGCTTGGTGCTGCTGTCGAGATGGCGGACGAAGGCGGCTAGCCCGCCCTCGTAATGCATTTCCTCGATCCGCGGCTCGACCCCGCGCAGATCGGACAGCACGATCGTCAGGCCCGAATTCAGGAACGCAAGCTCGCGTAAGCGCCGTTCGATCGTCGCAAAATCGAAATCCGTCATGGTGAAGGTTTCGACGCTCGGCAGGAACGTGACGCGCGTGCCGCGCTTGCCTGCCGCATCGCCGGTCACTGCCAGGGGCGCATCGGGGACGCCGTCATGGAAGCGCATGGTGTGCTCATTGCCGCCGCGCCAGATGGTCAAATCGAGCCAGCGCGACAGCGCGTTGCCGACGGTAACGCCCACACCGTGGAGGCCGCCCGAAACCTTGTACTGGTTCTGGTTGAATTTGCCGCCGGCGTGCAGCTTGGTCATGACGACTTCGGCGGCGGACACGCCCTCTTCGTGCATCTCTGTCGGGATGCCGCGTCCGTCGTCTTCGACCGTCGCCGAGCCGTCGGCGTTCAGCGTCACGAGCACATGGGTGGCATGGCCTTCCATCGCTTCGTCGATGCCGTTGTCGACCACCTCGTACAGCATGTGGTGGAGGCCAGACCCGTCGTCCGTGTCGCCGATATACATGCCCGGCCGCTTGCGGACGGCGTCGAGACCTTTCAGGACGGTGATGGTCTCCGCACCGTAATCCTCCTCGCCTTCCGGCGCAGGTGTGTTCTGCTTCGCCTTGGCCATGCGGCTCAAATCTCTCCGGGTTCTGTGATCCTGCGGATAATACCCTGATTCACAGCAAAAAATTGCGCGTTTTGCCTCATCGGCGCGAACAGTTCGGCCTCCGTGCCCGTCATCCACACCTGCGCCTCGAGCGCCTGTATTTCCTCGAACAGTGCGGTTCGGCGCGACGGATCGAGATGGGCCGCAATCTCGTCCAGCAGAAGCAGCGGCGAGAAGCCCCGCTGGGCCGTGATGAGCCGCGCCTGCGACAGGACGAGGCCGAGCAGCAGCGCCTTCTGTTCGCCCGAGGAGCACAATTTCGCCGGCTCGCGTTTCGGCCCGTGCGTGACGAGAAAATCGGAGCGATGCGGTCCTTCCAGCGTACGTCCGGCCGCCTGATCGCGCCGCCGCCCTGCGCGCAGCGTTCCGGCGTAGGCATCCTCGACCTCGACCGCGCTCCGCTCCGCGATGTCGGCCTCGACGGAGCCCTCCAGCGCCAGCAGCGCGAAAGGGAATGGCGAGTCTTCCCGCGCATTGGCGAGCGCTGCTTCGCCCAGCCGCGCGACACCCTCGACGCGGGAGGCCGCGATCGCGGCTGCGGCTTCCGCCATCTGCCGCTCGATCCCGTCCAGCAGCACCGAATGCGTATCGCCCTGTTCGAGCAGCCGGTTGCGCTGGCGCATGGCGCGCTCGAACCGCCCCGCGGGCGCGCGCGACTCCGGATGCAGCGCGAGGATCAGCCGGTCGAGGAATCGCCGCCGTTCCGCCGCCGGCCCCGTGAACAGCCCGTCGAAGGCCGGCGTGAGCCACACCATCGGTGCGTGTTCCGCCAGCGCGCCCGACCCGCTTTGAGTCTTTCCCGCGATGCGGACGACCCGGGCAGCGCCGCCCGGGTCCGGATCGAGCCCCGTGCCGATCTCTGTCAGTCCCTCGGTGGTCCAGATGCGCGCCGCGACCGACCAGGCTTCGCCCCCCGTCTTGCGCACAAGCTCGCCGTAGGTCCGGCCGCGCAGCCCTTGGCCTGCGCCAAGCAGCGACACGGCTTCGAGCAGATTGGTTTTGCCCGCCCCGTTCTCGCCTGCCAGCACGACGGGCCGCTCGTCGAGTTCGAGAGTCGCGCGCGCATAATTCCGAAAATCGGTGAGCGTCAGCCGCTCGATCCAGACGCGGTGGGGCAGGTTCACACCCGCATCGGCATCAGCACATACAGCGTCGAGGGCGAGGCGCCTTCCGCGTCGACGACCATGGTGGGCGAGCCCGCATCGGCGAGGCGGAAATGCGCGGCCGAGCCGTCGAGCTGCTTGGAGATATCGAGGAGATAGCGCGCGTTGAAACCGATCTCAAGCGGCTCGGAATCGTAGTCGACGGACAATTCCTCGGTCGCGCTGCCGCTGTCGGGATTGTTGACGGATAGAACCAGTTTCCCGCCCGAGAGCGTGAGCTTTACGGCGCGCCCCTTGTCGGAAGAGAGCGTCGAGACGCGATCGACCGCATGCGCGAACTCGGTATTGTCGACCGTCAGCATCTTGTCGTTCGATTGCGGGATGACGCGCTGATAGTCCGGGAACGACCCGTCGATCAGTTTCGACGTGAGCACGACGCGCCCAGCCGTCAGCCGCAGCTTCGCGTCCGACAGCTCGACCTTCACGTCGCTGTCCGGCGCATCGACCAGCTTGTCCATCTCCGCAACCGTCTTGCGCGGTACGATCACGCCGGGCATGCCCGACGCGCCGGACGGCAGCGGAGCTTCGGCCTGCGCGAGGCGATGGCCGTCCGTCGCAACGGCGCGGAGTCGCGCATCGCCACCCTCGCCCGAGACATGCAGATAGATGCCGTTCAGGTAATAGCGCGTCTCCTCGGTCGAGATCGCAAAGCTCGTCTTCTCGATCAGCCGCTTCAGGTCCCCGCCGGCGAGCGTGAAGACGGTCGTGAGGTCGTCCGCGTCGAGCATCGGGAAATCCGTCGGCGGCAGGACCTGCAACTGGAACCGCGCCTGACCGCAGGTCAGGATCATGCGGCCGTCATCCGCCTTCAGTTCGAGCGACACCTGCGCGCCGTCCGGCAGTTGCGCACGATGTCGTGCAGCACATGCGCGGGCACAGTCGTCCCGCCCTCGGCGGCGACTTCGGCCGGGATCGACTCAACGATTTCTAAGTCGAGATCGGTCGCCGTGAGGATCAGTTCGCCTGCGCTCGCGCGCATCAGCACATTCGACAGGATCGGGATCGTGTTGCGGCGCTCGACGACGCTCGCGACGTGATTGAGCGCCTTGGCCAGCGCGCTTCGTTCCACGATCAGACGCATAATGATTGTCCTTGCACCGCCGCCATAAACCGGCGCGGCATCTTCTTGGGCCCCGTTCCGTCTGCCGGCCGGCAGACGGAACGGGCGACCAAAGTGGCGGGCGGGGACGGCGAATGCAAGCTCCGCAAACGTCCGGCTCCGCTGGCTCTATGTGTGCAGCAATCGCTTCAGAAGCTCGACTTCCTCGCGCAGGCCCGCGTCGCTCGCCATGAGCCCCTCGATCTTGCGGATAGCGTGCAGCACCGTTGTGTGGTCGCGGTTGCCGAAACGGCGGCCGATCTCGGGCAGGGATCGCTGCGTCAAATGCTTGGCGAGCCACATGCCGATCTGGCGCGGCAGCACGATCGAGCGGTTGCGCCGCCCCGACAGCAGGTCGCTGCGGTTCACGCCGTAATGCTTGGAGATGGTGCGCAATATGTCGTCGATCCGCACCCGCCTTGGCTCGACGCCGCGCATGAGGTCGCGCACGATCTGCTCGGCGGAATCCAGCGACACGGACTGGCCGGTCAATTGATGCGCCGCGCGGAATCGGTTGATCGCCCCTTCGAGCTCGCGCCCGCTCTCCGTCAGTCGGTCGGCGAGATAATCGAGCACGGCGCCGGGGATTTCGAGCGTCCTGCGTTCGGCGATCGCATCGTCGGCCCGCTGGGCGAGGATCTTGCGCCGGAGGTCGTAGTCCATGATGCCGATCTCGGCCACGAGCCCGCCGCCGAGGCGCGACCGCATGCGGCCGTCGAGCTTGTCAAGTTGTGTCGGCGGCCGATCTGCCGCGATCACGACCTGCCGCCCGCCGTCGATCAGCGAGTTCAGCGTGTGGCAGAATTCCTGCTGAATTGTGGGCCCCTGCAGAAACTCCATGTCGTCGATCAGAAGTACGTCAATCTTGCGCAACGCATCCTTGAACGTGATCGCATCGCGCGATTTCAGCGCCGAGACGAAGCCCGACATGAACCGCTCGACGGTGAGGTAGAGCACGCGGGAGTCGGGCCGCGTCTGCTTGATCTGCCACGCGATCGCATGCAGCAGGTGAGTTTTCCCGAGGCCGACGCTCGAATGCAGGTAAAGCGGATTGAAGCCATGGGCCCCCAGCGGCGCGGCGGCCGCTTCCTGTGCGGCCGCGTGCGCGAGCCGGTTCGAGGAGCCCATCACGAAATTTTCGAACGTAAACCTTGGATCGAGCGGCGAGCCGTCGAGACTGCCGCACGCGGTCCGCATCGGCAGAACTGCGGGCTCGGGCTTGGCCGCACGCTCAGCGTTGTGCGAACCGTTGCCGTTGCCGTTCAGAACGCGGACGACCGCGCCCTGCTGCGCGCCGTCCGCCACACAGAATTCCGGCCGCCGCACGCGAAAATCGATGCGCGCCACGTCCGGCCATTCCTGCCGGCAAACGTCCAGTACCTGTTCGTAATAATGCGACTTGAGCCATTTCTGCAGGAAGCGCGTCGCAACCGACAGCGAAAGCACGCCATTGTCCCGCTGGTCCACCTCGACCCGCCCGAACCAGCTCAAGAAGACGTCTTCTCCCAGTTCGGCGCGCAATCGCGCCCTGATGCGCCGCCAGTTCTCGCTGGCGCCGTCGTCGTTTTGTCTATGTGCCACGTCGGATGCCCCATTCGGTTCGCCGCCGGACCGAGCGCGCATCCATGACCCGCCGCCGCGAGCATGGCCGATCGGTCCAGTCTCCCAATCCATCCGTGGGGCCAGTTCAGTCGCTCGTGAGTCCATCAGCTTTGAATCCAGGGTAGACCGGCGGCTTTCCACCCGTCGACGCTGCCACGACGCCTGTCCTGGTCGAGAGGCCCCTCGAAGCCCCCCGCCACATTGTGACAGGCGTTGTAGCCCAGCGCCGCCATCGCTCTCGCCGCAGCGAGGCTCCGGCTTCCTGATCGGCAGATGAAGTAGAGTGGGTCATCGTGCGCCGCGCCCGATGCCCTGAGCTCGGCGTCGAGCTTTTCGGCAAAGCGCGGATCGATGCCCTGATCCGGAAATGTCTGCCACTCTACGAGCACCGTGCGTTTGCCAAGTGAGCCCAGGTCGGGCACGCCGACAAACGACCATTCCGCTTTCGTCCGCACATCAATCAGGCGTGCGCCGGGGTTGGACGACAGTCCCTCCCACGTCGTGCCGGCATTGACGTCGTCGACCGCGTTGCTCGCAGACTGCGCGTTCAAGTTCAGATCCTCACACACGAGTGCGGTGAGTAGTTGCCAAGTCGCAACGATGCGCTTGTGGAACTCTCATTCCACAGACGCAGTCACACGGCACTTATTCACAGCTTTTGCTCTACGCGTACACAGTTTATCCCCACCCCGGACACAGACGCGCACGCAACCGATGCTTGGCAAGGCCAGCAAGCACTCAGGTCACTATTTGCGAGGAGGGGGTCAGCCCCGTTCGGATGTCGGACTATACACAGCGACCCCGATGCAATCAAGCCGGGTTAACATCCAAGATGCCGGTGCGGGGGTTCGAAAACCCTTGTCCGCGCTGGCGATAATGGGATCGACGAAGCCTGCGGCGCGGGCGCAAGGGTCTCAGAATCAAGATAGATTCGCGCCTTCAGGAAACGCTGCCGATTGCTTTCAGCGAGCCTCGGGCTTCACGGAACGGGGAAACATTTTTTTGCGGCCGAGCGAGTCCCCAACCGGATATTTATCCGGCCGACGCGCAATAGGGCCGCGGTAACGAATTGAATCGTCACCAAATTGACTCAATTGGGCCAGCAACAAAAAAGCCCGGCACGGCCGGGCTTGTCGTAAATCCGCAACAGGGCGTGATTCTTACAGCGCCGCGCCGATAGCGGCGATACGGGCGGCCAGTCGCGAAACTTTGCGGGATGCCGTTTTCCGATGCAGGACGCCGTTTTGCGCGCTCCGCATGATCACCGGCTCCGCCTCGCGGAACGCGGCCTGCGCGGCATCTTTGTCGCCCGAGGCCGCAGCCTCCTCGGCCTTCCGGACGAACGAGCGCAGGCGGCTTCGCCGTGCCTTGTTGATGTCCGTACGCCGCAGCGTGCGACGCGCGGCCTTCTTCGCCGACTTTGTGTTGGCCATAGGTACCTCAAGCGATAAGCGGAATTGCGCGCGCTTTCGCGGCGAAGGCGCGTGTATAGCCAGACACCGCCGTAGCGTCAACCGGACGGCAAGCCGCATTCCCGCGCCGTTCAAAGTTGGTGCGCCGATGGAACGGCTCCATTATACCGCAGGCCGGTTCCAGGTCGCCCCGCGTTTCTCATTCATGAAAATTCTCGTCACAGGCGCGGCCGGCTTTATCGGCTTTCACACCGCGCTGAAACTGATTGGCCGCGGCGATACGGTGATCGGCCTCGACAATCTCGATCCCTATTACGACCCGGCGCTGAAACAGGCCCGGCTTGACCAGCTCATGGGGCGCGACGGCTTCAGCTTCATTCGCGCCGATCTGTGCGACCGGCCCAAGATTGCGGAACTGTTCGCGCAGCACAGACCCGAACGCGTGGTCCATCTCGCAGGCCAACCGGGCGTACGCTATGCGCTCGAACATCCAGAGGCATACATCGACTCCAACATTGTAGGCTTCCTTACCGTCCTCGAAGGTTGCCGCCGCAGCGGCGTGGAGCACCTCGTCTTCGCCTCGTCCAGCTCCGTCTACGGCGCGAACCGGACGCTGCCTTTCTCAGTCGGCCAGTCCGTGGATCATCCGGTCAGCCTTTACGCCGCGACCAAGAAGGCGAATGAGCTGATGGCGCACACTTATGCGCACCTCTACCGCCTGCCGGTTACCGGACTGCGGTTCTTCACTGTCTACGGACCGTGGGGACGCCCGGACATGTCGCTCTTCACCTTCACAAGCGCAATCCTCGAAGGCCGCCCGATCGAGGTTTACAATCACGGCAAGCACGCCCGCGATTTCACCTATATCGATGACATTGTGGAAGGCGTGGTCCGCACTCTCGACCTCATTCCCGCGCCGAATCCTTCGTGGGACGCCCACTGCCCGGACCCCGCCAGCTCCGATGCGCCTTACCGGATCTACAATATCGGCAACCACAGATCGGTCGATCTGATGGACTATATCGCCGTGATCGAACGCGCCTGCGGACGCGTCGCCGAGAAACGCTTTCTGCCTGCCCAGCCGGGCGACGTGGCGGAGACCTTCGCCGACATCGAGGGGCTGACCGCCGATACCGGCTTTTCGCCGAAGACGCCGATCCAAGAGGGGGTGATGAAGTTCGTCGCCTGGTACCGCGATTTCTACGGCGTGTGAGCCGCAATGGCACCAGCCGGCGCCAATGCTTCTGGCCTGCCATGCCGGTCACGGACGGACTATAAGATAAGAGCGCAATGGATAACGCCCGCATCCTCCTGATCGTCGGCGGCGGCATCGCCGCATATAAATTGCTCGTGCTGGTGCGACGGCTGAAGGAGCGCGGCGCGAGCGTGCGCGCCGTGCTGACGCGCGCCGGCGCGGAGTTCGTCACGCCGCTCAGCCTCGCCACGCTCACGGGCGAACAGGTCTTCACGCATCTGTTCGACCTCAAAAACGAGACCGAGATCGGCCATATCCAGCTTTCGCGGCAGGCCGACCTCGTCGTCGTCGCGCCCGCCACCGCCGACCTTCTTGCGAAGATGGCCGCCGGGCTTGCCGACGATCTCGCCTCGACCGTGCTGCTCGCGACCGACAAGCGCGTGCTGGTCGCGCCTGCGATGAACGTCCGCATGTGGGAGCACGCCGCGACCAAACGCAACGTGGCCCGTCTTCGCGAAGATGGCGTGCTGTTCGTCGGTCCCGATGAGGGCGATATGGCCTGCGGCGAATACGGCCCTGGGCGCATGTCCGAGCCGGCCGCGATCCTCGATGCGATCGACGCGGCGCTCTCATCGGTTTCGGATTCCAGCCGCAATGCGTCGTCATGGCCGGGCTTGTCCCGGTCACACACGGCTTCCGTGCCCGAACCGGCGCAGTTGCGCGATGGTCCCCTCGCCGGATGCCACGTTCTCGTTACGGCCGGCCCGACGCACGAGAAGATCGACCCGGTGCGCTATATCGCCAACCGGTCGTCCGGCAAGCAGGGCATCGCCATCGCCCGCGCTGCAGCCGAGGCGGGCGCGCGCGTGACGCTGACACTGGGTCCGTCTGGAGAAACCCCGCCTGCCGGTATCGCTGTCGTGCGCGTCGAGACTGCCGCGGAAATGCTGGAAGCCGTTCGCACCGCCCTGCCTGCCGACATTGCAATCTGCGCCGCAGCGGTGGCCGACTGGCGCGCCGCGACCCCACGCGATCTCAAATGGAAAAAGTCGGGCGAGGAGATCGCTACGCTCGACCTCGCGCGCAACCCGGACATCCTGAAATCGCTCGCGGAGGCCGGACCATTGCGCCCGCGCCTCCTGATCGGCTTTGCCGCCGAGACCGACAATGTCGTCGAGAGCGCCGTCGCCAAGCGTAAGACCAAGGGCGCGGACTGGATGGTTGCCAACGACGTCTCCAAGGCGTCCGGTATCATGGGCGGGACGCGCAACCGCATCCACCTTGTGACCTCTGCGGGCGTCGAGGATTGGCCCGATTTGTCGAAAGAGGAGACGGCGCGCCGGCTGATCGCCCGCGCCGCTGAAACGCTCGTGCGCCCGGCGAAAGCCGCCGAATGACTTCGGCACTGCGCGTCCGCGTCCTGCCACATGGCGAAGGACTGGATTTCGGCCGCGCGACGCAACACGCCGCCGGGCTCGACCTGCGTGCCGCCGTTCCCGATGGCGAGACACTGACGATCGCGCCCGGCGGCTACGCGGCGATCCCGACAGGGCTCGCGATCGCCATCCCAAACGGCTGCGAAGGCCAGGTGCGCCCGCGCTCGGGCCTAGCACGCGACCACGGCGTGACGGTCCTCAACAGCTCCGGCACGATCGACGCCGATTATCGCGGCGAGATCGTCGTGCTGCTGATCAATCACGGTGCAAAGTCCTTCGTGGTCTCGCGCGGCATGCGCATCGCGCAGCTCGTAGTCGCGCGCGCCGAGACACCTGCCATCGACATTGTAGAGTCGCTGGACGAAACCGGCCGCGGCTCGGGCGGGTTCGGCTCCACAGGATGGGCGTAAACCCACGCGCTACGTCCCCCGGCTTGACCCGGGGACCCATCGATGAAAGCACTGGGATGGCCCGGTCAATCCCCCCGATCAGTCGGGGGAGGGCCACGTCGCATATATCACCTTGGCGATGGTCGGAATGCTGAGCCCTGATGAAATAGAGCGCTACAAGCGGCACCTCCTGCTGAAGGAGGTAGGCGGCCCCGGCCAGCAGAAGCTGAAGCAGTCGCGCGTGCTTGTCATCGGCGCGGGCGGGCTCGGCTCGCCGCTCCTGCTCTATCTCGCCGCCGCCGGCGTCGGCCTGATCGGCGTGGTCGACGACGACCATGTCAGCCTCGACAATTTGCAGCGCCAGGTCGTGCACGGCACGCCCGACATCGGCCGGCTCAAGACCGACAGCGCCGACGATACGCTGCACCGGCTCAACCCCGACATCCAGATCCGGCGGCACGCGACACGGCTCGACCGGCGCAATGCGGTCGGGATCATCGGCGAATACGACATCGTCGCCGATGGGTCCGACAATTTCGATACGCGCTATCTCGCCAATGACGCCTGCTATTTCGCAAAGCGCCCGCTGGTGACGGCAGCGCTCGGCCCTTTCGACGGGCAGCTCACGACGTTTCGCAGTTTCGAGACTGACGCAAGCGGCATACCGCGGCCGACCTATCGCTGCCTGTTCCCCGAACCGCCCGAGCACGGCGTCGTCGCACCCTGCTCGGAGGCTGGCATACTCGGCGCAGTGGCGGGCGTCATGGGCACGCTTCAGGCGCTGGAAGTGCTGAAGGAGCTGCTCGGCATCGGCGATGGACTGGTCGGCAGGCTGCTCGTGTTCGACGCGCGCGCCTGCCGCTTTGAGACCATTCGTTACGCCTGGGATCCGGCGAACCCTCTCAGCGGCGAGACGCCGACCATCTCCAGTCTCGCGCCAACGGCCGAGACCCAGGAAACGGTGAGTGCGGCGTCCTAATACCCGTCGCTATATCCACCACCGCCGCCGTAGCCGCCGTCGCTGTCATATTCGCCGTAATCGTCCTGCGGCCGGTCATGCGCGAGGCAGACAACGCCCTTCTTGCCCTTGACCAGCGCCAGCGCATCCGGGGTCGGGTCGAACTTCGAGCTGCTCACCTTGCCGTAATGGTAGAAATCCGCGAGCGCCTCTGAGGAACCGGGACCCCAATCGCCGTCGACCTTGCCATGATAGCAGCCAACGCGCTTGAGCTCGGTCTGCAGCACAACGACGAGCGGCGGCTCTTCCTTGATCACCTCCTTGATGATCACTTCTTCCTTGTCCTTCTCGGGCTTGCCCACCTCTTCCTTGACGATGATTTCGGCGGGCTTCCTCTCGTCTTCCTTGACGATGATATCGGCTGGCTCGTCCTCATTCTTGGCGGGCTCGGCCTCGTCGTCCTCCTCTTTCGCATCGGCCTTGGCGGGAGCCTCGTCCTCGTCTTTCGCGGCTTCGTCCTTCTCGATCTCTTTCCTGACTTCGGCCTTGGCAGGGGGCTCGTCCTTGACTTTCTCCTCGGCGGGTTCGGCCTTCTTCGCGTCCTTGTCCTCGATAACGATCTGGCGCGAACCGTCCGTGCCCGCGCCCGCCTCTGAAGAGGAAGGCCCGAAGCCGACAATTGCAACTGACGTAAGAAGAAGTAGAGCGGTCGCACGCATCATGACGTCCTCCGTCGTTCGCAAGACCTGGGACACGGACGCCCAAGTCGGGAGCGGAGTCAATCAC
>JBKJVQ010000031.1:0-2749 GCA_046717125.1 Methyloligellaceae bacterium | reverse complement strand
CGACTGGGGTACGCAGCCGGATCCGCATCTCCTGTACTACCGCCACTTTCGCGCAGCGCCGGAAGGCGCCGACTTCCGCAACTGGAAGAACGCAAAGGCCAACGCACTGCTCGACCAGGGTCGAGGCGAGACCGATCTCACCAAGCGCAAGGCCGCTTACGCCGAGTTCCAGAAGCTCGTCGCCGAAGAGGTGCCGACCATCATGCTGTTCTCGGCTGACAACGTGACGGTGCGCAGCGATGCCGTACAGAACTACGTGCAGCACGGCGCAGGCTGGTACTACGGGCTCGCGCGGGCGTGGCTGAAGCGGTGAGCGCGGTTTCATCCGCTGTGTTCGCTTCCGGGCTCCAGGTGAGCCCCGGAGGCGAACGCCTTCGACGCCGTCGTTCCATCGCAACCGGGCACGCCCTGTGACCCGCTATCTTGCCCGGCGCCTCGGGGCGTCACTCATCACGGCGCTGCTCGCATCGTTGCTGGTGTTCCTGATCGTGCGTCAGGTCCCCGGCGATGTGGTCGCGCAGATGCTCGGGCAGACCAGCGATCCGGTGGCCGAGCAAGCCATGCGCCGCTTCTTCGGCATCGACGAACCCCTTTATCTCCAATACGGCAAATGGATCGCCGCCGTTCTCACGGGTGATCTCGGCACGAGCTTCGTGCGCGGAATGAGCGTCGCCGGCATGGTCAAGGACGCTTTTCTCGTCACGCTGGAGATCGGCCTTCTCACGTTGCTCGTCGCCACCGCGATCGGCGTGCCACTCGGCGTCCTCGCCGGTCGGTACGAGGGACGCTGGCCCGATCGGCTCATCCAAAGCTTTAGTCTTATCGGCCTTTCCGCGCCGGTGTTCTGGATCGGCCTCATGCTGCTCATCGGCGTGTCGACATGGATCGGCTGGTCGCCGCCTTTCACGTACACACCGCCGTGGTCGTCGCTCAGCGACAATCTCGAAATCCTGCTTCTGCCTATCCTGTCACTCGGCCTGCTGCAGAGCGCCGCCTATGCGCTATTCGTGCGCCAGAGCGTTGTGTCGGCGTATCACCAGGATTACGTCCGCACGGCCATTGCCAAGGGCCTGCCGATGCGGATCGTGTTCTTCAAGCACATCCTGCGCAACATCCTGATCCCGCTGCTGACCTTCATCGGCCTGATCCTGATCCAGATTCTCGGCGGCGTGGTCGTGGTGGAAAGCCTGTTCGCGATCCCTGGACTTGGGCGACTACTGCTTACCGCGATCGAGACGCGCGATTACCCGTTGCTGCAGGGTGCCCTGCTGGTCGTCGTCGTGGTCGCCATGGCGGTCAATCTGGCCGTCGACCTGTTGTATCGGGTCATCGATCCGCGCGTGCGGATGGGGTGATGATGACGACCGACACAGCCGTTGCCCCCTCTTCATTCGCAATCCGCGCGTCTCGCGTGGTCGCCCACGCGCGTCGTGAGCCTGGCCTCGCCATTGGCTGTAGCATCCTCGCGCTGCTGATGCTGGTGGCGCTGTTTCCGCGGCTTTTCACGTCGCAGTCTCCGCTTACAGTCGATGTCGGCAGCGCATTCCAGCCGCCGTCGGCCGCTCATTGGTTCGGCACCGACGATACGGGCCGCGATGTGTTCGCGCGTGTTGTGCATGGCACGCGCGTCACACTGTCAATCTGTGCGGGAGCGCTGTTTCTCTCGGCACTAATCGGCGGCGCGCTCGGCCTCATCTCGGGCTACATTGGCGGCAAGGTCGATCTCGCGATCGGGCGGCTCGCCGATGTGATCCTGAGCTTCCCGCCGATCATTCTTGGAATCGTCATCACCGGCGTTCTCGGTCCGCAGACGCGGAACCTCGTTCTTGCACTCACACTGATATACGTTCCCGTGTTCCTGCGGATTGCCCGTTCCGGAGTGCTGACGGAGGTCAATCTCACTTACGTCGAAGCAGCACGATGTCTCGGCCTCTCCGATACAGCCATTCTCTTCAATCACGTGCTGCGCAACGTGCTGCCGCTGATCACCATGCAGTATGTCGTGTTGTTTCCGCTCATTCTGCAGATCCAGGCCGCGCTTGGTTTTCTCGGGCTCGGCGTGCAGCCGCCGATGCCGGATTGGGGCGCGATTCTTCAGCAGGGCAAGGACGCCATTCTCTTCGCGCCGTGGCTGTCGATTTTTCCGGGGCTGACGATCCTGACCACGTCGCTCGGGCTGTCGCTGATCGGGCAATCGCTGCAAGGCCGTATTGACCGCCGATAGGGATTATCCAAGCCGAAGCACTCCTTGGCGGTAGTGGCCATGACAGCCTCGCGGGTGGAAGGTCGAGCTCATGCACATGGTGAGGGTCTCGCTGTAGGCTTTGTGGCGGGCCTCATTTCCATGCCCGCTGACATTGTTTGCGTGTTCTTTGCCTTATCGCGCGGCGTTCCGGAAGCCGGCTGGTGTTTGCCCTTGCGATGATGCTCGGCGTGCTCTTTAACTTGACTGCTGTTGCTATGCTGACAGTTGTTACGCGAGATGGGTTGATGAAGTTGTCTCGGACATGGGACATCTATGATGTTGCTGACGCGTGTCCTTGATGGATTTCGGGCGTGAGCTGCTCGCCTTGAGCTTGTCGAATTACGACACTGAAGGGTTACTCATGCCATGTTGCTGACTGAGCCGCCCAGACTGCTGGCCGATCTCATATTTTCTTACACGAGGATTCTAAAATCGATCTGTCGCAGGTACGGCGTTGTGTTGAGTGAGCCCGCAGTTTGTTGCATTCGATAGTACGAGTAGGGA
>JBKJVQ010000030.1:0-14279 GCA_046717125.1 Methyloligellaceae bacterium | reverse complement strand
ATGCTATGTCAGCTGAGGGAGGCGGGGATAGTTTCAGCCCGGCGGAACGGGACGCTGCGGTCGCCCCGCTTAAGGTCCAGTTAGAGTCGCCTAAATGGCGGTTAAAGGCGCCTAAGGGGTGGGTTATCTGCGTTCGCGCAAGGTAGGAACGTCTGACGGTCTACATTGACGTTACTATGCGTCGGAAGTTCGAGGATATGAATATAATCCCCGCACCCATCGGCGTGCCGCACTCTGTCCTTCCATTAAGGAGGACAGACCATGCCGTCACAACTTGCGCGGAGGCTGCTCAGCGTCACGACGCGGGCGACCGCCGAAGCCTATCGCCGCAACCTTCATCTGCCGGGATTGCTGGCGCTTTGGCCAGCCGAACTTGCCGACGACAGCCAGGCGGGCCGCCAGCGCATCGTCGCGCGGCTGCACCGCGCGCTCCGGGCCGAACGGACGCGCGGCCGGTCGGGTCATTGGACCTATGACCTCAACCGGCACATCGCGCTGCTCGGCGCGCTGAGGGCCGAGAAGGCCCGTCTCTCAGGCCGCGTGGGCCTTCCGTCTCCGGAGAGGCCATTGCGGGGCGGCAAGCGGCGGGACGAGGTGCGGCGAAGGCTCCCCGAATTGTCCGACCGCCGGTAGCGCGCTGTCGTGACACAAGATGCGATTGACGCCGTCACCATCCGAAAGCGGCAATTTGAGCCAGAACATCACGATATGCTCTCGCCCGGCGACGGGGCCTCTGATCGCGCCATGCATCGGCCGGCCGGTCTCCACCAGTCGCGCGTATACGTCCTGCCAATACTGGCACGAGGAACCCGCCGTAATCTCGGCAACGCTCTTGCGCGTCGGCTCGACGCCGTAGATTTCGCGCAGCTTCGTTCCGGCCAATCGCACGATTGTCCGGTCCAGCCCCGGCCCCGGCTCGATCAGGCTGATCGACGGCAGGTAACGGGTCAGGTGCTCGGGTTTGATATCGGCTCGTGAAGGCATGGGGCGCTCACCTGCCCTGCCGAGCCAATAATCATATACTTCACGCTGCTCATGAATCACCAACTGCGCCCGAAAATTGGTTCCGGACAGCATTCCCCCTCGCTTTATTCAAAAGATTCGTCACATCCCCCAAGCAACACGGGACGAATCAGCCGCATCGCCATGACTATGAGTGACGGTCCAGGGCAGATCAAGGCGGCTGGCGCTCGAAATATTTGTGCAGCTACCGCTGGTAGTTGCGACCGTAATGAAGACAAAATGTGTTGGTTTGACCGTCTCAATCATTCAGACGGCAAGTGGCCCCGCCCGAATCGCGGGCGAGGCTTCAAACAGCAAATCGGCAAGAAATGCCGGAACGATCAGCCGGCGCGGCGCTGGCCCAGGCCCATCTTTTTTGCAAGATCCGAGCGCGCCGCGGCATAGTTTGGCGCAACCATCGGATAATCGTGCGGCAAGCCCCACTTATCCCGGTACTCTTCCGGTGAAAGATTGTAGTGCGTGCGGAGATGCCGCTTCAAAGACTTGAACTTCTTTCCGTCTTCCAGGCACACGATATGGTCGGGCGTGACCGACTTCTTCACGGCGACCGCGGGCTTCAATTCCTCGCGCACCGGCTGGCCGCCTCTTGAGGACGCGGCGCTGAGTGCGCCGTACACGTCCTGAATGACGTTGGGCAAATCGCCCGCGACGACGGTGTTGTTGCTGACATAGGCCGAAACGATTTCGGCGGTCAGTTCCACGAGCTCGGCCCGTTCCAGATTTTCTTCCATTAAGACTTTCTCCCATGCGCCGGCTCAATCGAGAGACGGCTTAGCGATCGATTGCGCGGAGCCACCGCCGAGCTGCGTAAAAATTGCGGCGCAGGTCGACACAATTCGTTGGTCTGCTCACGATAGGTAACTAGACTCCGCAAGGTCAACATGACCGCGATTCCATGATTCAGGTATTTAACCCGTTCGTCTTCCGCTTACAATACCAAATCTGTCTGATTTGCCTCCGAAGTTCGTAATGCATAACGTCTCACTCGTCACCAAGGCTTTGACGATCTGTCAATTGTTGCGTCGGCATTTGGTTGCGTCGAACTGCAGGATGCAACCAGAACCACGGGAATTTGCTGTGATTATTGCGCCGCGCCAATCGAGTCTGCCATTTTCGCGCCGCGCATTCACATGGGGAGCGGCGCTCCGGTCGTCGTATCTTCCGCGGTCTGATGCTCGATCTGGGCATTCAACTCAGCGCCCGCGAGGATAATCGTCGCGGACACCCAGATCCACGTCATGAAACCGATGACCGCGCCGAGCGAACCGTAAGTCTCGTTGTAGGACGCGAAATTCGCGACATACCAGGAGAAGGCAACCGAGGCCGCGACCCAGACGAGGCTCGCCACGACGCTGCCGGTCGTGATCCAGCGCCACTTGGCGTGAGCGCGGCTCGGGCCGAAGCGGTACAGGACCGCGATCATGGTCATCAGCACGAGGAGCATGACGGGCCAGCGGCCATATTGCAGCAGCGCGAAGTCCGAACGCCCGCTCAGTCCGACATAGGCAAGCACCGCCGGTAGCACGACAATCGCGCCGATCGCGCACAGCAGGAACAGGATCGTCAGCAGCGTGAAGGTGAGCGAAAGCGCATTGAGCGCGAAGAAGCGGCGTTTCTCCTGCTCGCCATAGGCGACATTCAGCGCATCGAACATCGCCTTCATGCCCTGGTTCGCGCTCCACAGGGCGAAGGCCAGCCCGACGGCGAATCCAACGCTGAGCGTGTCGGAGGGCTGGCTTGCGATGCGCTCCATCTGCCCGCCGATGATCTCGATCGCGCCCGCGGGCAGGAAGCCCGACAAGGTGTTGAGATGATCGATGACCGTCGCGCGGTCGGTGAAGAGGCCGTAGATCGAGACAAGCGCGGTAATGGCTGGGAACAGCGCCAGCAATGCGTAGAAGGTTACGCCCGCTGCGACCGCTAGGACGCGGTCGAGACTGATCTGTTCCCAAGTGCGCCAGAGGATGTCGCGCCAGCCGCGCGCCGGGATCTCGCCCGGATGGCTTGCGTCGCGTCCCCGGCCGGGCTGCCGCGCGGCGCGCATGGGATTGGGCGCGCCCGAAGGCGGATGCGGACGCGGCTGCCCGCCGCTCAGCCATGCGGCCAGAACTGTTCCCACGATCGCCGCCACGGTGAGCGGAAGCACAATGATACGGAAGAGCATGTCGAGAATTCCCAAACCCTATGCTGGAGAATGCCGCACGCCGGTTCGCGTTCCTGTGCGGATGTTTACGACTTGAGCGCAGCGGCCATAAGCATGCCGAACAGCGCGACCATGATCCAGAGGGCCATCGTCCCGGTCGTCCCGCCGCGCGCGATCGCGCCCAACGCCTCGGGGCTGCGCCGCAGCGCCAGCAACGGCAGGCGCAGCGCGTGAAGCCACTGCGCTCGAATGGTTCGCGCACCCGACGCGACTGATTGGTAGAGGGTCACGGCCCCGCGTGCGGCCTGGGCGACAACCGGCATGTTGGGCCGTCCGATCGTGAACAGGCAGCCAAGGAATACGAACCCAACCGCCATCGCGAGCGCAATCTCGATCTGCACGACGAGATCGGAATAGCCCGCCTCGGCATCGGCGAGCGGCATGAGCAGCGCCTCTAGCGGCTGCGGCCAGACGAACAGGATCAGTGTCAGGAAGGCGGTAAAGCAAACCGCCAGCGTCATTGGCCATGCCGACTCTCGCGTGCCAGCGATTCCGTCCGCGGGCGCGCGAAAGAATGCCCGCACGACAATCGGCAGGAGGTAGCAGGCGGTCAGAACCGTTGACAGCATGAGGACAACGACCGCCGCCCAGTCGGCCGTTTCTGTCGCCCCGGACAGGAGGAGCGATTTCGACAGGAACCCTGCCGTGGGCGGCAGCCCGATCACGGACAGACTGGCGAAAGCGAATACGCCCATTGTCTCTGGCATTTTCCGGCCGATGCCGTCGAGCTGGCTGACCTTGGTCAGGCCGGCCGCCGTATAGACCGAACCTGCAGCGAAGAAGAGCGTGATCTTGGAGACAGCATGGGCGGCGATGTGAAACGCCGCGCCCATGACCGAGATCGGCGCGAGGATCGCCGCGCCGAGCACCACATAAGAGATCTGGCTGACAGTCGAGTACGCGAGCCGTCGCTTGAGGTCGTCCTGGTTGAGCGCAATCAGCGCCGCAAGGAGGATTGTCGCGCCGGCGACCCAGACGAGCCAATGCGCCGCGCCCGCCTCGCGTAAAGTCTCCAGCCCGAAGATGTAGACGACGATCTTGAGGATCGCGAACACGCCGGCCTTGACGACCGCGACCGCATGCAGCAGGGCAGACACGGGAATCGGCGCGACCATCGCCGCCGGAAGCCATGCATGGAGCGGCATGATTGCCGCCTTGGCCGATCCGAACACGAACAATCCGAGCAGCGCCGCCAAACCGAGCGGCGAGACCGTTCCCCCCAATATGCCGTCCGGCTTGAAGTCCAGCGTGCCGGCGAGGCCGTAAGTGATGACAATCGCGGGCAGGAGCAGGACCAGCGACGCGCCGATCAGCATGATGAGATAGATGCGGCCGGCTCTGATTGCGCCCTCGCTGCGGCTGTGCGTCACCAGCGGATAGGTCGACAGCGTCAGCGCCTCGTAAAACAGGAAAAGCGTCAGGAGATTACCGGCGAAGGCGACGCCCATCGTGGCGGCGAGCGCGACGGCGAACCAGACATAGAAGCCCGTCTGTCGGGGCTCGATGTTTTCACGCATGTAGCCGATCGAATAGACAGTCGTGACAAGCCACAGGCCGGAGGCGACGAGGCCGAACAACATGCCGAGCGGCTCGACCCGGAACGCGATCTCAAGCCCCGGCGCAATCGCGATCAGCTTCAGCTCCGGCGCAGCGCCCGCGAACATGCGTTCGAGCAGCGCCAGGACGACCAACAGCAGAGCGCCGGCCGTAACGAGCGACGTTGTCTCGCGCAGGTCCGGCCATCGTCCGAGTAACGCGATCAGCACCGCACCCATCAGCGGCACGCCGACCGAGAGGGCGAGTAAAGTCGCGTCCGTCATGGCGCGATCCGGAGCAGCAGCTCGGCCGCGCGCGATGCGATGCCTACGGAGTATTGCGTGTCGAAACCGAACCAGACGCACGCCACGGCCAGGACAAGTATCGGCAGCAGCATGGTCGGCGGCGGGTCGCTCACGCCCGCGAGCAGGGCGGAGGTCGGGCGCATATAGGCGACTTCCAGCACCCGGCCGACATAGAGGAGCGCAATCAGCGAACTGCCGACGATCACGAACAGGAGCCAGATCGCCCTCGCATCGAGCGCGCCAAGCGCCAGATACCATTTCGAGATGAAGCCTGCCGTCCCGGGCGTCCCGATCAGGCTGAGCCCGGCGATCGTGAAGGCCGCCATGGTGATCGGCATCTTCCGCCCTATGCCGGAAAGATCGCCGAGGCGCGCCGCGCCGATGCGCAGCACTACCGCGCCGATGGCGAAGAACAACGCGCCTTTGGTCACGGCATGATTCAGCAGATGCACGATGCCGCCGGTGAGGCCCGCCTTGTTGGCGAGACCGACGCCGAGAAACATGTAGACGATCTGCGCGACCGACGACCAGGCGAGAAGACGCTTCACGTCGTCCTGAAACACCGCGACTATCGAAGCCGTGACGACGCCGATCACGGAGAGCGCGATCAGGACGTCCGACAGGCCGATCTGCCCGAACGCGAAATCAATGCCGTAGACGGAATAATAGAAGCGGATGAGGAGATAGACCGCCACCTTCGTCGCTGTCGCGGCAAGGAAGGCGGTGATCGCTGATGGCGCATAGGCATAGGCGTTCGGCAACCAGCCATGCAGCGGAAACAGTGCCGCCTTGACGCCGATGCCGACCGTGATGAAGACGAGCCCCGCGATGATCGGCCGCGTGTCTTCGACCGGACCCAACCGTGCCGCCATGTCCGACAGGTTCAGCGTTCCGGTCATGGCGTAGATCAGCCCGACGCCGGTGACGTAGAACGTCGCGCCGATCGTTCCGACGATCAGATACTGATACGCGGCAAGAAGCCCGCGCCGGTCGCGGCCAGACGCTACCAGCGCGTAGGTCGAGAGCGACGAGATCTCGAGAAATACGAAGGCGTTGAAGGCATCGTTCGTGATCGCGATGCCGAGCAGCCCGGTGAGGCAGAGCAGGAACAGCGCGTAGATGCGGGGCGCCTGCGTCGCGTCCGCCTCCGCACGCAGGCTGTCCTTCGCGTACAGCACGAAGAGCGGTGCCATCATCGCGACGATCAGCAGCACGAAGCCGGACAGGACATCGACGCGGTAGCCGATGCCGATCGGCGGCGCCCAACCGCCCATCGCATAGTCGATCGGACCCTGCTCGATCGCGTGATGCAGCAGCACGCCCGCGATCGGCGGCAGAGCAAGGCAGACGATCAAGGCGAGTAGCCAGGCCGCCGTGTAGGTCCGCAGGATGCCGCAGACGAACGCCGCGAGCATGGGCAGCACGACCAGCAGCGCGGGCAGATGCTCGACGCTCATCGCGGACGGGCTTCAGGCGAAAGCGGCGCGTCGGCCTCGAAAATCTCATCTTCCTCGACCGTGCCGTAGGCTTCGCGAATGCGGATCACGAGCGCGAGGCCGACGCTCAGCGTCGCGACAGCGACCACGATCGCGGTCAGGATTAGGACATGCGGCAACGGGTTGGAATAGACCGCATACCGATCGTCGATAATCGGCGCGGTGCCGCCCGTCACCTTGCCGAGCGAGACATAAAGCAGGAACACCGCGCTCTGGAAAATGCTGAGACCGACGAGCTTCTTCAGCATGTTGCCGCTGGACATCACGACGTAGAGGCCGGCGATCAGAAGCAGTGCGGTGACGCCTTGGCTGTAGTGATCAAGAAGGATCGACGGATCGGTCATGCGTGCCGGCGTCCGGCGATCGCGTAATAGATGGCGATGATGGTTCCGGTGACGGTCAGGAGAACGCCGAACTCGATGACCATGATGCCGATCTTCTGGCCCGACGGCGCATCCGGTCCGAGCACGGAATAATTCAGGTATTCCGCCCCCAGCATGAGGCTGACGATGCCAATGCCCGCATAGAGCATCGCGCCCGAAGCCATCAGCACTTCGGCCGCCCGCAGCGGCGCGGCACGCTGCGCCGGGGCGAGCCCGAAAATCAGCGCGTAGAGGATGACCGAGGCCGCCACGGCAACGCCCGCCTGAAATCCGCCGCCCGGCCCATACTCGCCGTGGAACTGCACATAGAGCGCGAAAATGAGAATGAACGGGATCAGGATCTTCGTGGCGATCCTTACCATCAGATCGGGCTCGGCCACCCTGCCCTCGCGGCTGCGCGCTCCCCCGATCAACAGCAGCACGGCGAGGCCCGCCGTGAGAATCACGACCACCTCGCCCAGCGTATCGTAGCCGCGATAGCTCGCGAGTACGACCGCCACGACGTTCGGCGCTTTCGTCTCGGCGAGCGCGTTATCAAGGTAAGTCGGCGCGACATGCGTATTGGGCGCGGAATCCGGCGAGCCCAGCGCCGGCAGATCGAGCGTACCCCACACGAGGAGCGCGGCCGTTCCGACCGAGACGGCCAACGCGAGGATGGGCGGCCGTTTCGGCAAAGCCTCCTTCGCCCCTGTCAGCGCAACCGCGCCCAGCAGGAGTACCGTCGAGACACCCGCGCCGACGGCTGCCTCCGTCATGGCGACGTCCGGCGCATCGAGCGCCACCATGGCGGTCGCCATGAGGAAACTGTATGCGCCGCTGAGGATGACCACGGAGGTCAGGCTGCGCAGCCGGATCATGCCGATCACGGTCACGGCCATCAGCGTCAGAAGCGCGACGATGATCAGCTGGATGGCGATGGTGGCCTCCTCACCTCGTTCGGCGGCAAGGGCTCGACGCCCTCGTGCAGGGCGGTCTGCGCCAGCGCGTGGGTTGCAAACGGGGCGGTCAAGAACAGCAGGAGAAGGATGATCGCGAGTTTCGCCGTCGCAAGCGTCAGCCCGCCCGCTACCATCAGCCCAGCGAGGATCAGAGCTGCGCCCAGCGTATCGGCGACGCTGACGGCATGGATGCGGGTGTAAAAGTTCGGCATGCGCAGAAGTCCCACCGCCCCGACGACATAAATCGCGGAACCCAGACCGATCAGGAGCGCGCTGAGCCAAAAGGCGATCTCCGCCATCACGCGCCCTCCTCCGCCTCTTCGTCGGTCACCGGATCACCCGGCCGGAAAAAGCGCAGGACCGCGAGAGTCGCGATCAGGTTGAGCAGCGCGTAAAGGATGCCGATGTCGAGGAATTCGGGCCGGCCATTCACGAAGCCGATCAGGGCCTGCAGCAGAATGACCGACGTGCCGATGCTGTTGGCGGCGAGCGCGCGGTCGAACAAGGTTGGGCCCGCGAGCGCCCGTGTCAGCGCAAGCGCCAGTGCCACCAGGACTGCTGCCGAACCCGCGGCGTAGATCATGAGGCAGACCCCTCGGCGCGTGTGACGCGGGCGTCCATTTCGCCCGCCGCCAGATCGTCCGCCCCCGCGCGCGTAATGGCATGAACCAGAAGCTCGCGGCCGGCGATGTCGACCGATACGGTGCCGGGCGTCAGCGTAATCGAGTTGGCGTACGCCGCGATGCCGGGCGACCTGTGCTGGCTTGCGGTCACGCGGGCCCAGGTCGGCGTGATGGGGAGGCGCGGGTCGATAATCAGGCGCGCCACGCCGACGGCAGATTTCATGATCTGCCCGAGGAGCCAGGGCCAGTATGTCGCCATGCCCGGCAGAAGCCGGACGGGAAATCCCTCGCCGTCAACGATCCGCAACCGCGATGCGAAGGCGACGACCGCGATTGACGACGCTGCGCCGAGGCCGATCAGGAGCGGCGTGTAATGGCCGGACAGGACCAGCCAAAACCCGAATAATGTCAGGGCCATGCCTGCGACGAGCATGCCGGATTCCTTAACGTGCGCGTTGACCTGATTGCCGGATCGAAGAACTTCGCGAACGGCCGCGGGAGCGTCGCAGCATTCTGCATTCCTGCGCGGGGATCAAGGAAAGTCGGGCCGGTCCGTGGCGAGAAGTGACGGCTGGGCCGACAATGCCCATATTAGGACCACCCCCTTCAGAAAACGGACACAGCCATGTCAAAAACCGAAACCACTCCCCGCCCGCCTGTCGAGAAATCCGACGCCGAGTGGCGTGCAGAGCTGACGCCCGAGCAGTATCACGTGACGCGCGAGCACGGCACCGAGCGCGCTTTCAGCCATCCCTATTCGGGCGAGAAGGCGCACGGCATGTATAATTGCATCTGTTGCGGCAAGCCGCTCTTCTCCTCCGACACGAAGTTCGATTCCGGTACGGGCTGGCCGAGCTTCTATGCCCCCGCCAGCGACGATGCGATCGACGAGCATTCGGACCGCAAGTTCCTAATGCGCCGTACCGAAGTGCGCTGCTCCGATTGCGACGCGCATCTGGGTCATGTGTTTCCCGACGGCCCCAATCCGACGGGCCTCCGCTACTGCATCAACGGCGCGGCGCTGAAGTTGGAGAAGGACGGGGACTGATTGCGGTCAACCTGATTCCAGCCACGCACTGCTACGTCCCCCGGCTTGACCGGGGGACCCATCGCGCCGATGCATGGATGGCCCGGTCAAGCCGGGCCACGTAGCGCGCTCTGATCTTCAAGCGTACACAATCCGGATTTCCATGGACGCCAAGACCCCCTCCCCCGCAGGCCCGATCGCCGATCGCCGCCCGCAAACCGTGACGCATCACGGCATAGAAAAAACCGACGACTATGCGTGGCTGCGCGCGGATAACTGGCAGGAGGTGATGCGCGATCCTTCGCAGCTTGCATCCGATATCCGCGCGCATCTCGAAGCCGAAAACACAGCTACGAAAGCAGCGCTCCGCGATACGGCAAAGCTGCAGGAGACATTGTTCGCCGAAATGAAGGGCCGCATCAAAGAGGATGACACGGCCGTGCCCGCACCGGACGGGCCCTTCGAATATTACACGCGCTACCGGACGGGCGGGCAACACCCGATCTACGCCCGCAAACCGCGTGGCGACGATGCCGAAGAGATCCTGATCGACGGCGACGCGCTGGCCGAAGGGCACGACTATTTCCGTATCGGCAACGTCACCCACAGCCCGGACCATGCGCGCATCGCCTATGCGACCGACACGACGGGCTCGGAATATTTTTCCGTTTTCATCCTCGATCCGGCGACGGGCGAAGTCGCGGAAACCGGCATCGCCGACACCAACGCCTCGATGGAATGGGCGGCGGATTCACGGACGCTGCTCTATGTCCGGCTCGACGAAAATCATCGTCCACACCGGATCATTCGGCGGAAAGCGGACGGTTCGGACGCGATCCTCTACGAGGAGGACGATGCGGGGAGGTTCGTCGGCTTAGGCTCAACCCAGAGCCGGCGCTTCCTGCTGGTCAGCTCGCACGATCACCAGACATCCGAAATCAGCCTGCTGGATGCGGTTTCGCCGGGCGCGCCGCCGCAACTCGTTGCCGCCGCCGAGACGGAGCACGAATATTCCGTAGAGCACCATAGCGACCGGCTGATCATCCTGACCAATTCCGATGGCGCGGAGGATTTCCGCATCGTCGAGACAGAGGTCGCCGCGCCCGGCCGGGAGAACTGGCGCGAGATCGTGGCGCACAAGCCCGGCCGGCTGATCCTCGACATCGCCGTGTTCGCCGATCATTTCGTGCGGCTCGAGCGCGAGGACGGCCTGCCGCGCATCGTCGTGCGCCGCTTCTCGGACGGCGAGGAACACACGATCGCATACGACGAGGAGGCCTACGGACTATCCATGTCGGCCGGTTATGAGTTCGACACGACGACTTTGCGCTTCACCTATTCGTCGCCGAAGACGCCCGCGCAGGTGTTCGACTACGACATGGAGACGCGGACCCGCACCTTGCGAAAGACGCAGGAAGTGCCGAGCGGCCATGACCCCTCCGCCTACGTCACCCGCCGCATCTTCGCGCCGGCGTCGGACGGCGAAATGGTGCCGGTCACGATCCTGCATCGCGCGGACGCGGCACGCGACGGGTCCGCGCCGCTGCTGCTTTACGGCTACGGCTCCTACGGCATGGCCATGCCGGCCGGCTTCTCGACCAACATCCTCAGCCTTGTCGATCGCGGCTTCGTCTTCGCCATCGCCCATATCAGGGGCGGCAAGGAGAAGGGCTACCGCTGGTACAAGGATGGGCGGCGAGACCGGAAAACCAATACCTTCAAGGACTTCATTGCCGCCGGCGAATATCTCGCGGCGGAAGGCTACACGGCGCGCGGGCGGATCGTCGGACATGGTGGATCGGCCGGGGGAATGCTGATGGGCGCGGTGGCCAACATGGCGCCCCACCTGTTCCTCGGCATTGTCGCCGAGGTGCCGTTTGTCGACGTGCTGAACACGATGCTCGACAACACGCTTCCCCTGACGCCGCCCGAATGGCCCGAATGGGGCAACCCGATCGAGAGCGCGGACGCCTACCGCACCATCGCTTCCTACTCGCCGTACGACAATGTGGCCGCGCAACCCTATCCGCACATCTTCGCGCTGGGCGGCATCGCCGACCCGCGCGTCACCTACTGGGAGCCGGCGAAATGGGTGGCGAAGCTCCGTGAGCTGAAGACAGATGACAACCTTCTGCTGCTCAAGACCAACATGTCGGCCGGCCATGGGGGCGCATCAGGCCGCTTCGAGCGGCTGAAGGAAGTCGCCGAGGTCTATGGCTTCGCGCTGAAGGTGACGGGGCGGGCTGGTAGCCCGGATGGAGCGAAGGGCAATCCGGGAACTTGAACGATTGAACATCCCGGATTTCGCTTCGCTCATCCGAGCTACACGATCGCTCATTCCATGCTCAACCTGATCGCCGCAGCCGCCGCGAGCGGTGCGAGCACCACCGACACGAGCGTGATGGCGCAGAGGATCAGGAACGGCGGCAGGAACGGCGCGGGCTCTTCGAGATACGCCGTCAGACTGGCGACGCCGAAGATCAGCACGGGCACGTAAAGCGGTAGAATCACGAGGGAAAGCAGGAGCCCGCCGCGCCGGAGCCCAAGCGTCAGCGCCGACCCTATCGCGCCGATGAAACTGATCGCCGGCGTGCCTGCCAATAGTGTCAGCAGCAACGCCCCGTTTGCATGCGGCGGAAAGTTCAGCAGCAGCCCCAGCACCGGCGCGAGCAGCGCCAGCGGCACGCAGGTCGTCAGCCAATGCGCAAAGCTCTTCGTCGCCGCGATGAGCGCGAGCGGCAGGGGACCGGCGGCCAGAAGCTCCAGCGACCCGTCCTCATGATCGTTGTGGAATATTCTGTCCACGGACAGAAGCGCGGCGAGCAGCAGCGCGATCCAGAGCACGCCGATGGCGATGCGTGACAGGAGCGCCAGGTTGGGGCCTAGGCCGAGCGGCAGGAGCGCCACGACCACCAGATAAAAGCCGAGCGCCGCACCGACCGCGCCGCCCTCGCGCGCCGCAAGGCGGATGTCGCGCGCGAGCAGCGCGAGGATCGCCTTCACGCGGCGGCCCCAAGCTCGAGACGCTCCGCAAGCTCGACGCCGAGCGGCGCATGTGTGGCAACGACGGCCATGCCGCCTTCAGCCAAATGGGCTTGGATCATGCCGGCGAGCACCGCGGCACTCGCCGCATCAAGCGAGACTGTCGGCTCATCGAGCAGCCAGAGCAGACGGCGCACGGTGAGCAGCCGCGCAAGTCCGACGCGGCGTTTCTGGCCCGCCGACAGAATGCCGGCCGGCAGATCGGCAAGATGGGCGATGCCGAGTGCGTCCAGCGCTTGGGGCACGCGCGTATCGTCGCTACCGAGATAGCGCGCGGCAAACCTCACATTCTCCGCGACCGTCATGGCCGCCTTTACAGCGTTGAGATGGCCGACAAAATGCGAGCGCTCGGCGAGTGGGATTTCGTCGTCAGTCGTTTTTTTCTTTGCCCCCCCAACCTGTCCCTCTCCCCGTTGGTGAGAGGGGACCGTGGGGCTGCTTTCCCGTGCATCCGAATGGTTCTGCGCGTTCCGGCTGCGGATAACTCCCTCTCGCTCAGGGGGAGAGGGTTGGGGTGAGGGGGTTACGAGCTCAAAATCCTGAACAGCAATCTCGCCCGAAGCCGGCCGCGACAGCCCGGCAAGCAGCCGCAACAGGCTGGTCTTGCCTGCGCCGTTTGGCCCAGTGACGAGAAGCCCCTGCCCGGGTTCCAGCCCAAACGAGACGCCGGAAAACACAAGCCGGCCCCCGCGCACGCAGGCAATATCGCGCACGCCGAGCGAGAAACTGCAATTCTTCTCCATCGTCATGCAGCGCTCCGGCTTCTGTTGCGGCGCGAAAGCAGCGGTCCTTATAGTGGCCGCCACATATCACGAATCTTTTCCTGCGCCGCCGCCGTCCAGCCGCATCAGTTAAAGGGATCGCCAGTGACCGCCGATCACCCCTGCCTCGACAGCTTCGGCTGCCGCAAGTCGCTTGATGTCGCCGGGCAGCCTTACGCCTATTTCGATCTCAGGGACGCTGAGAGGAACGGCCTCGACGGCATCTCGCGTCTTCCCTTCTCGCTCAAGGTCCTGCTGGAGAACCTGCTTCGCCACGAAGACGGGCGCACGGTCACGGCGGACGACATCAGGGCAATGGCGCGATGGCTCGACGAGCGCCGCTCGACCCGCGAGATCGCGTTCCGGCCCGCGCGCGTGCTGATGCAGGACTTCACCGGCATTCCGGCCGTCGTCGATCTCGCGGCGATGCGCGACGCCATGACGGCGCTGGGCGGCGATGCACGCAAGATCAATCCCCTCGCGCCGGTCGATCTCGTCATCGACCATTCGGTGATGGTCGACTATTTCGGCCACGCGACCTCGTTCGAGCTGAATGTCGAGCGCGAATATGAGCGCAACCGCGAGCGTTACGAGTTCCTGCGCTGGGGCGCGAGCGCGTTCGACAATTTCCGGGTCGTTCCGCCCGGGACGGGCATCTGCCACCAAGTCAATCTTGAATATCTCGCGCAGGTCGTCTGGACGCGCGAGGGGCCAACCGATGGCGGGTCCGAGATTGTCGCCTATCCCGACACGCTGGTCGGTACGGACAGCCACACGACCATGGTCAACGGGCTCGCCGTGCTCGGTTGGGGCGTCGGCGGCATCGAAGCCGAAGCGGCCATGCTCGGCCAGCCGATCTCGATGCTGATTCCGGAAGTCGTCGGGTTCCGCCTCATCGATCGACTGCCTGAGGGGGCGACGGCGACTGACCTGGTGCTGACA
>JBKJVQ010000029.1:0-6098 GCA_046717125.1 Methyloligellaceae bacterium | reverse complement strand
GACCGCCGCAATCGCCGGCGCGGTTTTCATGGGCGGCCCGGCCGCATTGGCGCAAGGGGCGTTGTCGGACAATCTCAAAGGTCTGTCTGGGAATTCGAATGAACCGATCGACATCGAATCCGACACGCTCGAGGTGGACGACACTAAAAAGACCGCGATCTTCAAAGGCAACGTCAAGGCTAAGCAGGGCGGCATGACGCTCCAGTCGAACGAGCTCGAAGTCGTCTACGAAGGGCAGGGCGCGGGCGCGCTGGCCAGCGGCGGGGACGACGAGAGGCGCGAAGGCCAGGCAGAGCCGGTCAAGGCGGCCGAGGGCGAGAAGAAGATAAAGGCCGCCGAGGGCGAGAAGCAGAAAGCCCAGATCAAGACCATCCAGGCGCGGGGCAAGGTTCTTCTGTCGACCGACAAGGACCAGTCCGCCACAAGCGACTGGGCG
This sequence comes from Methyloligellaceae bacterium, assembly GCA_046717125.1. Classification (GTDB taxonomy): domain Bacteria; phylum Pseudomonadota; class Alphaproteobacteria; order Rhizobiales; family Methyloligellaceae; genus JBKJVQ01. Next base: position 5,662 of record JBKJVQ010000029.1, on the reverse strand, counting down.
CTGTTTGACGTGGCATCGCAGGTCGTGACAATCGGCGGCAATGTCGTTCTGTCCCAGGGCGAAAACGTGATCCGTGGCGACAAGCTTGTCGTGGACCTGAAATCGGGACAGAGCCGCTTCGACACGGCCGGTAGCGGCGTCGCGGGCGGCGCAGGCGGCGGCCGGGTCAAGGGGTTGTTCATGCCGAGCCAAGGCAAGGCGCTGCAGCAGAAACTCGGCAAGGGCAAGGGCGAAAGCGGGAAGGACGAGGCGGGGGACAAGAAGCCCGAAAAGCGCCAGGGCGCGGCGAGCGCCGGAGGCAATGAGGGTCCGCTCGATCTCAAGCCGTTGCCGAATTAGTGCATCATCCGGAAAAGTGGACGACCGGTTTTCTGAAAAGATGATGCTAGTCAAATAACTAGAGCGCAATCCAGATTCAAATAGTGTGGATTGCGCTCTAGAGTGCGACAGGCGGGACACCGTCGCGACATGCATTCCTCCGAAAGCTCCGGCCAAGCGACCGGGCGCGGATGAACGCTCGAACAAGGCGGGCGACGAAAGGTGGGCAAACTGCTGTCATTCCCCGGACGCCGTCGCGGGATCGAGGCGAACGCGCTTGAGGACGTTCTGGAGCTTTCGGCGCCCACGCGCGCCGAGCTGCCCCGGGAAGTCGCGGGCAAGGGGCTGCTGTCCGCCCACGGCATCATGAAGTCCTACAAGAAGCGCCCCGTGGTGCGCGGCGTCAGCCTCTCGCTGCGCCAGGGCGAAGCTGTGGGGCTGCTTGGCCCGAACGGCGCGGGAAAAACCACCGTCTTCTACATGATCACCGGGCTCGTCCAGGCCGATCAGGGCCGCATCATGCTCGATGGCCGGGACGTCACGCCGCTGCCCATGTACCGGCGCGCACGGCTCGGCATCGGTTATCTGCCCCAGGAGGCCTCGATCTTCCGTGGCATGACGGTCGAAGACAATATCCGCGCCGTGCTGGAGCTGGTCGAGCCGGACAAGGCCGAGAGGGAACACCAGATCGATTCGCTGCTCGACGAGTTCAACATCTCGCGGCTGCGCCAATCGCCCGCGATTGCGCTGTCGGGCGGTGAGCGGCGCCGTGTCGAAATCGCGCGCGCGCTCGCCTCGCGGCCCAACTTCATGCTGCTCGACGAGCCGTTCGCGGGCATCGATCCGATCGCCATCTCCGACATTCGCGTGCTGGTGCGACACCTCACCCAGCGCGGCATCGGCGTGCTCATCACCGACCACAATGTGCGCGAAACCCTCGAACTGATCGACCGCGCGTACATCATTCATGACGGTACGGTCTTGACCGAAGGGCGTCCTGCCGAGATCGTCGCCAATGAGGAAGTTCGCCGAGTCTATCTGGGCGATCAGTTCAGCCTCTAGAGCGCGACCCACTTTAACAAGAGGTGCTCACTTTTCGGGATGCTCTAGAGCATGCGGAAAACGCCCGCCCGGGCCTGATCCGGTGTGAAGCGGTTTTCGAACTCGTCATGCGCGAACTATAGAATCCGATCGCGTCATGACTCCGGATCGATTGCATCCGAAGCTTGCGTGATCCAGAGGCGGCGACGCGCGATGGCGATCTCACAAAGGCTCGAGCTGCGACAGGGCCAAAGCCTTGTGATGACGCCGCAATTGCAGCAGGCCATCAAGCTGCTGCAGCTTTCGGCGCTGGACCTTTCCGCTTATGTCGATGGCGAACTGGAACGCAATCCTTTGCTCGAACGGAACGAATCGGATGAACCGGGCGAATCGCTTCAGTCCGACGCGCCGGCGGCCGACGACGGCGCGCGTGAACAAGATGCCGACGGCGCGCACACCGACGACGGCGCGCGCGAGCAAGATTCCGACCGCGCGCACACCGACGACGATTGGCTCGATCTTGGCCGTGACGCCGCGCCGCGCCGCGAGGAAGCGCTCGACGCCGATCTCGGCAATGTCTTTCAGGATACGGAGGATCGCGGCCCGCAGCCGGGACAGGACCCGGGCTGGGCCTCCATGCGCACCGGGCCCGCGAGCGAGGAAGGCGGCAATCTCGAGTCGATTCTGGTCGAGGAAAAAGGGCTGCAGGATCATCTGATCGAGCAGCTCAATCTCGGCATGCGCGATCCCGCCCGGCGGCTGATCGGCCGACATCTGATCGATCTTGTCGACGAAGCCGGCTATCTGCGCGGCGATCTCCATGAGCTTGCCACGCGTCTCGGCGCGCCCATGGCGCTGATCGAGGAGACCTTACGCATCCTTCAGGGATTCGATCCGTGCGGCGTGTTCGCCCGCGACATCGCCGAATGCCTGCGGCTGCAGCTGCGTGAAAAGGACCGCTGCGACCCCGCCATGGAGGCGCTGCTCGATCATTTGCCGATGCTTGCGGCGCATGACGCTGCCGGCCTTCGCCGCATCTGCCGTGTCGATGCCGAGGATCTGGCCGACATGATCGCCGAAATTCGAGAACTCGATCCGAAGCCGGGTCTTCGCTTCGGGCGAATCACGGTCCAGCCGATCGTGCCGGATGTCGCGGTCCTGGCAAGGCCCGACGGAAGCTGGCTGGTCGAACTCAATTCGGAGAGCCTGCCGCGTGTGCTGGTAAACCAGACCTACTATGCGACAGTCGCGCGGGGCACGGTGAGCAAGGACGACAAGTCCTATCTCGCCGATTGCCTGCAAACCGCGAACTGGCTGGTGAAAAGCCTCGATCAGCGCGCCCGCACAATCCTGAAGGTCGCCGAGGAGATCGTGCGCCGGCAGGACGCTTTCCTCGCCTATGGGGTGCAGCATCTCAAGCCGCTCGTGCTGAAGACGGTGGCGGAAGCGATCGGCATGCACGAATCGACCGTGAGCCGCGTGACGTCCAACAAATATATGGCGACGCCGCGCGGCATCTTCGAACTGAAATATTTCTTCACCTCGTCGATCGCGTCGTCCGAAGACGGCGAAGCCCACTCCTCGGAAGCCGTGCGCCATCGGATCAAGCAGCTGATCGACGCGGAGCGCTCAGACTCGATCCTGTCGGACGACCAGATCGTTTCGCGCCTGCGCGGCGACGGTGTCGATATTGCTCGGCGGACGGTCGCAAAATATCGGGAAGGGATGCGCATCCCGTCCTCCGTGCAGCGCCGGCGCGAGAAACGCGGTGTCCTGGCTCTGGGCCGCGGCGCTGAGTGATTGGCGCTCCGCGAACGAAGGCGGAACTGTGTCCAGTTTGCGTTGACTTGCCCGTCACGCGGGATTAGCGTCCCGGCGTGATGGGGGATGGGGACCTTCGATCCAGCCGCGACAAAGGGATTAGCAGCGCGGCCGGCGTTCCAGAGATGGATATTCCGCATAACCGGACTTCCGGAATGGAAGCGGCCGCAAGAATGCATATGCACGGACACTCAGCGTGCTGACCTATCCGGTTGCAACAAGTCGGTCGGGTTATTCGTTCTAGGGGGACCTCGATGGCGATGATTTCGGTGGTGTGGCCGACAGGTCATCGCGCCGCGACTGCGAATCGGCAATTTTCTCTCATGCAGAAGAGGCAAGCGCAGGTAGCCATGGACCTAGGCGATCTGATCAGCCCTGAAGGCGTCGTTCCGATGCTGCGGGCAAAAAGTAAGAAGCAGGTTCTGCAGGAGGTCGCGAGCCATGCGGCCCGTCTGACGGATCTCGATGAGCGTGCTGTTTTCGACACGCTCCTGCAGCGCGAGCGTCTCGGTTCAACCGGGATCGGTCACGGCATTGCGATCCCGCACGGGAAACTAGGAGGTCTCAGCCAGATTGTCGGCGTATTCGCCAGGCTGGCCGAGCCGATCAATTTCGAATCGGTCGATGGCGAGCCCGTCGACCTGATTTTTCTGCTGCTTGCACCGGAAACGGCGGGTGCTGACCATCTCAAGGCGCTGGCGCGGATTTCGCGCCTCTTGCGGGAACCGCATGCGCTGGAAAAGCTGCGCGGCTCGACCGACGCAGCCGCGCTGTATTCGGTGCTGACGGAAGGCGCAGCCTCCCACGCCGCCTGAATCTGGAAGCCAAATAAAACGCCCCTTCGCCTGGGCGGAGGGGTCGTTTCGTCCGTTAGCAGCGTCCGTTGCTCAATGCACGCTGACGGGTTCCAGATCGTTCTCAATCGCGTTGGCGATCGCTGCGCCGCGGCTGTCGGTGATCGCCAGCGGCGTTCCGTCGGCGCCGAGCAGCGCGAAGAAATTGATCCCGTCAGGCATTCCCGACAGCGCGGGAAACAGCCGCATGGCTTCCGCGCCGTCCATCTGACGGATATAGGCGACCTGCCCATCGCCAAGACTGGCGAACTCGACATTCGTCATCACGCCCTCGGCTTTGAATTTTTCCGTTTCCGTCATTTCCAACTCCCTGCCGCCATGCCTTTATCGGCGGCGCTGATCCGAACTCGCGGCATGAGCCGCGCCCGTCTGCTAAACTCGTTCTCCGATCTCGATCCGGCGCGCGCCGCGCTCGTCGGGGGGCATCCGCAAATCGATCGCGAGAAGGCCGTTTGCCAACCCGGCGTGGGCGACCTCGACCCCTTCGGCCAGAACGAATGCGCGGCTGAACTGCCTGGCGGCGATGCCGCGATGCAGATAGACGCGCCCGGGCTGTTCGGCCTGCCTGCCACGCACGATCAACTGACTCTCCTCAATCACGATTTCGAGCTCCTCGCGCGAAAATCCCGCGACAGCGAGCGTGAGCCGGATCGTGTCGCCCGCATTTTCTTCCGGCCGGACGCGCTCGATATTGTAGGGCGGATAGCCGTCCCCGGACGTCTTCGCAGCCTTACCCAGAGCGCGCTCGACGGCATCGAATCCGAGCAGCAGCGGACTGTTCAGGAGCGACAGGCGTGTCACGTTCAGCCCTCCAGGAAAGCGACTAGCGACACTATGCGACGGCCCGAATTGGCGCCGTCGAGGCGACTGGCAGCCCGCACCATGCGGCGCTGCACGCCTCTTGCCGCATATCGGCATGTTGGCCGCTCCATTCAAGCGCATATGGTGCGGCGGAGTTCCATGCAGGATGGGCGCTTGTCGACGAGTGGTCGCATGTGGATTTCGAGCGCCAAGCGCTGCGTCTGCCGGATAGCAAGACGGGCAAAAAATGCATCGTGCTGTGCGCTCACGCTAGGCCAGGCGCTCGACAAGTTCTTGAAGAACACGCCGACGCCAAACTGAAACCGAGCTCCGCCGTTGCATATCGGCGCATCGCCCGGCTTCATATTCCTGAAAAGCTCCAGTAGCGTCTGATCAGTGAAGTCACACGCGCCGACATTGGGAAGTTGCATCTTCACATGCGAGAGGTGCCCTACGTCGCGAATCGGACGCTGGCCGAGCGAGAGAATTTCGTTCAGGCGTGCGCCGGTTAAGATCAGGAGACGGAGCGCCGCGACCACGAAGGGTGATGCCTGTTCCGCTTCGCGGAGCGCGTCCCCTAGCCGCGCCAGTTCTGAGTCCGAAAGGAACCGCTCGCGGCCCTGCTCGCGATATTTGCCAACATGGCGGCACGGGTTGGCCCATCCGGCCTGAGCCCGTGCGCCTCGGTCCATGTGAACAGTTTGGACAAAAGCGCCAGCGTCCGATTCGCGACGTAGGGCACCTCTCGCATGTGCAGATGCAACTTCGCAATGTCGGCGCGTGTGACTTCACTGATCAGACGCGACTGGAGCTTTTGAGGAATACGA
>JBKJVQ010000028.1:0-3619 GCA_046717125.1 Methyloligellaceae bacterium | reverse complement strand
CACCGATCGTGGAGAGCATCCTGACGTGGGAGCGCGTGGGCTCATCGCAATGAGAATTGAATCTGACGCTGATGGCAAGGCAAAACCAATCGGTGGAAATCAGACGTCTAACGGTTGAATGGAGGGGACGCGCCGGAAGCGCCTTCGTGCTTTGCAGGCGTCGGGCCGGCGCGCGCCCTCATTCAAAGCGTTGGGCGTCATCAACCGTAACCTAGGAGACCCGCATGCCACCCGAAGAATCGAACTATTTGGTTGCGCTTCGTATGGATCAGCAGGGTGATCGGCTTGCGATGCCACCGCCGGCCGGAAAACTGGGTCATTGGGCATCACAACGGAACGACCGATGAGCAGTGTTTTCGGTTGTCGCTTTGAGAGCACGAAACGCATTGCGACGCTCGTAACGGTGGCAATGCTCATTCTCGGTTTGGCCGAGACCGCACTCGCCGCCGAGTACCCGGTGAAAGCGATCACGATCATAGTACCCATGTCGGCCGGGGGTGGCTCCGACGTTCAAGCCCGGCAAATCGCCAAAGGTCTGGCGGTGCGTCTGGGCAAGCCCGTTGTAATCGACAATCGTCCCGGCGCCGGAGGTCGCATCGGGTCGGGGCTAGCCGCGCGCGCTGAACCCGATGGCCATACTTTGCTGTTGGGCACTATCTCCACGCTGGTAATTGAACCCGTGTTGCGCACCAACGTCAGTTATGACCCCCAGCGTGATTTCGCGCCGATTACCATAGCCACTGAGGCGCCCTTTCTGCTCGCCGTTTCTTCCTCATCGCCGGCCGGGAACATCGCAGACTTGCTTGCTAAGGCTCGCGCGGGGCGGGTTGTGAGCTACGGTTCATGGGGACCGGGTAGCTCACGTCACCTGATTGGTGAGATGTTCAAGGCCTCCGCTAAAGTGGAAATCCTCCACGTGCCATACAACGGCGAAGCTACGGCGATGATCGACCTCATGGGCGGGCACGTCTCGATGATGTTTGCCACACCCCCGGGAGCAATGTCTCATATTCGTGCAGGCAAAGTCCGCGCTTTGGCGGTGGCGGGATCAAACAGACTCGCGGCATTACCCAATGTGCCGACACTGGCCGAATCCGGAGTCCCGGGTATGGACCTCAAGGGTTGGAATGGGATCGTGGCCCCCGCCAAGACGCCGCCGGATGTTGTAGGGCGCCTGCACAAAGAAATCACCAATGTACTAAGATCTCGTGAATTCACCAACTGGGCAGAGGGTCAGGGGGCCGTCGTCGTGGCCAGCTCTCCACAAGACTTCGCCCGACGCATTCAATTGGAGTCAGCGTCGATCGCGAAGCTGCTCAAAACTATCAACATTAGAGTGGACGAATGATGCGGCAAGTTAATCGTGTATCTGCGCACCGTCGCGGTAACGTGGCGCAGCGTAGGCGGGCCCATGCGGACAAGCCACAACCACCCATGGGATGATCCGAAGAGAGAACGTCATCTGCGTGGCAGTTGGCAGCGCTTCTTCGCAGTTGCGCTCGTCGTGGTTGCGCTACCCAGTTATGCCGCGGAGCCGACGCGAGTCGTGCGCGTTGGCTACGTCTCCCCGCTCTCGCCTTCTACCGAGATGGGCGGTGCTGGGACACTATGGGAACGCCTGCACGAGCTAGGCTACGTAGACGGCCGGAACCTCATCGTCGAGCAGCGCTGGGCGGAAGGCCGAATCGAGCTACCTCGATTTTATAATCGCTACGCCCGTGTATGCCGCCGCTCGCCTGGTCGGGATGATTCGTCAGTTTTGGCCGCTGCGCTGATCAATGTCCAGCTGGGGGGATGGGGATAGTCGTGCTTAAGCCTTCAACTCCTTCTTGAGTTCGTTCAAGAATCGCAAATCTGTCCCTTGTTCGATCACTTTCTGCGGAGTCATTTTGATCATGCCGACGTCGTACAGACGGAGCGCATAGAAACGCATGCTGTCCTCGAGGTTGTAAGTGCGCCAGCGGTCGTATGAAAGCGACTTTAGCACCTCCAGCGCGATATCGTAGCTCGGCTCGTAGCCCTTCTCGACTATCATTCGTGCGGCGCGCTCGGGTTCGCGCGCGCAAATGTCGGTCGCTTTGAGAATTGCGCGTACGGCACGCTTGGTTGCGACTGGATTCTTTGCCACGAATGCCGGACGCGCTGCGATCAGGCAACAGTAGTACTGGTCCCAGGGCCGGTCCTGCGCGGTGTTGACGATGACGTGGCCGATCTTCTTCGCTCGCAGCTTCTGCGGCTGTGGCGGGAACGCAAGGAATGCATCCGCCTTTCCGTCAATGAAGTATTGCATCTGACCATCGTAGGTTTTCGCTTCGACCCATTCGATGTCTCGGCGCGGGTCCATGCCGACGTACGCCACCTTACTGGCTATATAGTAGTACTCGACCAGTCCGATACGCGACACCGCTACGCGCTTGCCCTTCAGGTCCCGAATTGCGCGGACGCGCTCGTTGGCGAATAGCTCGTAGCAGCCGCCGTGAATGCCTGCGAGCGCAACTAGCGATTTCCCAGCATCCAGCCTATGGACCAGTGTGGGCGGAACATCGACCGAGATATCGGCCCGGTTCTCAAGCAACATCTGGGGCGCGTACGAGCTATACGCGTCGACATATTCCACTTCCGTGAAGCCTTCGAGCCGCAGCAGCTCTTCGGCGATGTACTCTGGGGCCAGGCAGATGACGGGCAGCTTCACCAGGCGGATTTTCTTTACCTCCGGCGCCGGCTCGGCCCGTGCGGGAGCGGAAAACGGCAAAAGAGATACACCAGCCAGCGCCGCCGATCGGGCAAGAAAATCACGTCTATCTATCATAAGGGCCTCCTTAGGTTGTGTCGTTCGCGTGTCAGCCGGTTACCTGGGGTGAAACCTACCTCGCCCACCACTTAGTCTATGCCCATTCCGTCTACCAGAAAAGACCGAGCTGGCTTGGATCGCCACCCACGCTTCGCCGTGACAAATCTCGCGTCGCGCGTGGCTCCTCCAGGGCTTAAATGATCTTGCAGTCTGCGCGCCGCAGACTTCGCCTGCCAGCATCTGCCCCTGCGCATACTCGTGTAACTTTATGCGCTTCATAGCCTTTCCTGGTCAAGAGACAATCAGATCATCGAGCGCGCCGTTGCGGCGAGGCGCACTACTGCCCGCGAGCCACGCAGCCCGCAAGCCCTGGCGCACTACGATCACCGTAGGCGCTTAGAACATGATCGGATATGAGGTCATACCTGTGCCCGGCGATAAAGGCGCGGTGTCGGCGCTGGACGATTATATATGCCCGGCGCATGGCCACCGGCCAAACGAGGGGCAGCGGATATGCCGAGGCCTAGTTTTCAATTATCGGCGGGCCGTGTGATCTTGAATGATGCGTTTGAGCCGGACTACTTTATCGCCTACCAGCTTCAGGAATTCGCCAATGCGTGGTTGATTGAGGAGCGGATCCGAGACTTGGCTCATAGATTTATCAAATACCGGATGATCCAGCGTCCCCTCGAGTTGACTAGTGTCCTGCATCGCCTATTCTAAATAAAACAACCAACAAATCGACGAACCCTGGGCAATTCTTCCGACAATTCAAAATATGCGACTTCTCTTTGTATGCGTCTTATTTCTGTTCTTTTTGCCACATGC
>JBKJVQ010000027.1:0-3613 GCA_046717125.1 Methyloligellaceae bacterium | reverse complement strand
GGCTACGCCTCAGCCAGCGCCCACAACCCCTCGCGATAGGTCGGAAAAGCGAGCCGAACGCCCAACTCACGCTTGATGCGGTCGTTCTTCACACGCTTGTTGTCGCCATAGAAGCTGCGCGCCATGGGCGAAAGGCCCGCGTCCTCGAACGCGATCTCCGGCGGCGGCGGAACGCCAAGCAACTCGGCGGCATAAGTCACGACGTCCTGCGGTGCGGCCGGCTCGTCGTCGGCGAGATTATAGATGCGCCCCGCTTTCGGCCGTCCGATCGAGGCGTCAAGCGCGGACGCGATGTCTTCGACATGGATGCGATTGAAGACCTGTCCCGGCTTGACGATCCGCTTCGCCTTTCCGTCCCGCACCTTGTCGAACGGGCTGCGGCCGGGACCGTAAATGCCGGCGATGCGGAAAATATGCACCGGCGCGCGCATGCTCTCACCGAACGCAAGCCAGTCCTTCTCAGCGGCGGCGCGGGCCTGCGTACGCGGCTGCGAGGGGCGAAGCTCGGCCGATTCGTCGATCCAGGCGCCCTCATGGTTCCCATAGACGCCGATGGTCGAGAGATAGCCGATCCAGTCGAGATGCGGCGCGGCTGCGCGCAGCGTATCGGCATGGTGGCGCAACACGGGATCGCCGGTTCCGTCCGGCGCAATCGAGATAAGCACATGGGTCGCGCGGCTGAGCGCCGGGAGAATGTCCGGGGACGGCGCATCGCCGGAAAACCTTACTCCCGCGAAGCCCGCGGCGTTCAGGGCGGCGACGCCCCCGTCGCTGCGCGCGGTCCCGGCCACGTCCCAGCCCATGTCGCGCAGCCTCCGGCCGAGGACTTGCGCGGAATAGCCGAGGCCGAACGCGAACAGATGGCTCATGCCGCGATGAGCCACTCATCGCGTACGGCGGCGTCGTGTTCGTTCGGCAAATGAGCCGCCTTCAGTGACGCCAGACGGCTTGGTTCGGCAAGGCGCGCGCATGCCCAAACCGCCATCGCGCGAACCAGCGGCGAGGCGTCCGTCATCAACGCCTCGACAAGCGGCAACAATCCGTCATCGCCCGAATTCCCGGCCGCGATCAGGACGTTGCGGATAAAGCGGTCGCGCCCCGTGCGTTTGACCGACGTTCCGGCAAAGCGGGTGCGAAAGGCGGTATCGTCAAGCGCCAACAGCTCCGCCAACTGCGGCAGTATGCTGCCTTCGCGCGCCTTGAGTTTCGTCTCGCGGCCTTCTTGCGCGAATTTGTTCCAGGGGCAGACGGCGAGACAGTCGTCACAGCCGAAAATGCGGTTGCCCATGGGTTCGCGGAATTCGCGGTCGATATGCCCCTTATGCTCAATCGTGAGGTAGGAAATGCAGCGCCGCGCATCGAGCTGATAGGGGGCGGGGAATGCTGCCGTCGGGCACACATCGAGGCAGCGCCGGCACTGGCCGCAATGATCCGTCTCCGGATTATCCGGCGTGATCTCGGCACTGGTCAGAACCGCGCCGAGGAACAGCCATGAACCGAAATCGCGGGAAACGAGATTGGTGTGTTTGCCCTGCCAGCCGAGCCCGGCCGCCTCGGCCAGCGGCTTTTCCATCAGCGGCGCGGTATCGACGAACACTTTCACCTCCGCGCCGGTCTCCGCCTGCAGCGCCTGCGCGACCGATTTCAGCTTCGCCTTGATCAGATCGTGATAGTCGCCGCCCCGTGCGTAGACGGAGATATTGCCGCGATCCCGAAAAGCCAGCGCATCCAGGGGATCGTGGCCCGGCCCGTAATTCAGGCCGAGCAGGATCGCGGTGCGCGCTTCGGGCCAGAGTTCGCAGACGGCGCGGCGGCGGACGCGGTGCGTCTCCATCCACGCCATGTCGCCGTGGCGTTCCTGATCGAGGAAAGTGTCGAGAAACGCGCCGGCGTGGGCAGCGGAATTGGCGTGCGTGATGCCGACGGCGTCGAACCCGGCCTCGCGCGCAACCTGCTGGATGATATCGCGCAGCCCGCCCGGCGTCCTGCGCGCGCCGACCCCCGATCGCGTCCGGGGCAGACTCTCCCCCGTCGGAGGGGAGGCGGGCGCAAGAGCTTCGATCAGGGTCTTCACGGCGTCGAACTAAAAATCCAGATTCGCATAAGCGTCCGGCGGTGCAAAGCCGGGAAGCCGATCCGAAAGTAGTTCGCGGAAGGAGGGGCGCGATTTTACACGCGCATACCAGGTTTTCGCGGCCTCGGATTCTTCCCAGGGCACATCGCCCAGATAGTCGATGACGGAAAGCTGCGCGGCTGCGGCCAGATCGGCGAAGCTCATGGTTTCGCCCGCGAGCCAGTTCCGCTGCTCCGCAAGCCAGCCGATATAGCGCAGATGATAACGCAGATTGGCGCGGCTCGCGCGCAAGGCATCCGTATCGGGGCTGCCGCTGGTGCGCTGAAAGCGCCGGTAGACTTTCTCCTCGAGCAGGCGTTCCGACACTTCCAGATGGAACTTGCCGTGGAACCAGTCGACCAGCCGCCGGGCCTCGGCGCGCTCGAAACTCGTGCCGGGGAACACGTCAAAACTCCGGCCGGCGCCATCGCCCGATTCAGCTTCGGCAAAATATTCCGAGATCGGATAGGCGCCGCAGAGCACTGACGCTTCATCCATCACGAGCACGGGCACCTGCCCGGACGGATTGATCTCGATGAACTCCTGGCGCCAGTCCCAGGGCCGCTCCTCCTGTTCCGACACCTCGACGCCCCGCTCGGCGAGGAGCAAGCGGATCGACCGGGAGAACGGACAGAGCGGATAATGAAAGAGAACAGGCATCGACCCTTGCGTGGTGAAGACGCTGGAAAGGCGTGTGGATGCCCATAGGCGGGCTTTGCGCGGTGGTATAGAACCGCCGCCGGGCCGGAACAAGGTCCGGGGGAAAGGGAGCCTGCGCCGCCCATGTCGATCGAACAGATCCTCGTCCTTGCCATCGTGCAGGGCATCACCGAATTCCTGCCGATTTCATCGTCGGGCCATCTGATCCTCGTGCCCGCCCTCACGGGCTGGAAGGATCAGGGCCAGATCGTCGACGTCATGGTCCATGTCGGCTCGCTGTTCGCGATCCTCGTCTATTTCTGGCGCGACGTGCTGGGCATGGCGAAAGGCGGTCTGCTGCTGCTGAAGGGACGCATGACCGATCACGGCCGGCTCGCTCTCTTCATTGTCGCCGCCAGCATCCCCGCGATCCTGTTCGGGCTCGTGCTGAAGCTGACGGGCTGGTCGGACGCGATGCGCTCGACCGAACTGATCGCGTGGAACGCGATCGTGTTCGGCATTCTCCTTTATGTCGCCGATCTCCTCGGCTCGAAGGAGAAAACGGCGGAAAATCTTGGGTTCTGGTCCGCCATGACGATCGGCGTGGCGCAGGCTATCGCGCTCATTCCCGGCGTGTCGCGCTCCGGCATCACCATGACCGCCGGCCGGCTGCTCGGCCTTGAACGCCCCGAAGCGGCGCGCTTCTCGTTCCTGCTCGGCATTCCCGCCATGGCGGGCGCGGGCGTCCTCATCATGGCTGAGGCGGCCGAGCATGATGTGACGATCGGCGCGGACGCCTGGCTCGCAGCGTTCTTCAGCTTCTTCTCGGCGATCCTCGCCATCGCCTTCCTGATGGCGCTG
>JBKJVQ010000026.1:0-11387 GCA_046717125.1 Methyloligellaceae bacterium | reverse complement strand
CCGGCAGATAAATCTTGCACCTCTCGTGCGCCAGGACTGATCGGCCGGTCCGCATGAAGCAGCCCGCCGACCGGTGGTTCATCAGGTCGCGCAGCTCCATCTCCGGCTCGTGCTTGGCCGCGAGGCGGACGATCCGATACTGGCCAGAACGCTGGCACTTTCGGCAAGCGACCTTAAGGGTCACGTAGGGATAATCTGATAGTCGTGGTTCCGTCCTGCGCATACCCGATGTTGCGAACAAACAGCGAACAGCGTCAATCGTCAGGAACGATCGGAACCTACGTCATTTGACGCGGTTTAGACCCGCATTGGGGGACCGTACTGCGGGAAGGTACTGCGTCATGAACGGGCACGAGCGTCACATCTGTTTCAATTGCAAGAGTTCGCTTGAACTGTTCGGATTCAGTGTCGATTGCCGCATCGATCGTTGCTCCTCGTGCAAAGTCGTCATCCAGCGCTTCCCTAAACCCTCGCGAAATTTTCTCTCCATACAGGAGCACGCCCTACCGGCTCCGGTGTCCTACTGCGCCATTGAGTCGCACGGCAGGCATCGACCTGGGGCAGCTGCTGGAGCTATCCCAGATGGCGGACAATAGAAAGGTCGTCAGGCTCAAACCGAAAACTGCGCGACCGGTCTTAGAACATTCGCCTTCGATTAGTCGCGAGCAGGCGGAGAAGATGTTCAAGAATGTCGAGCAGCTGAACGCTGGCAGGCCTTGGTCAGAACTCGACGAGCATGACCTGCGCTCCGCCATCGCCGATGGCAGGACATCTGCCGAGATTGCAGAATTCCTCTGTCGGCCTGAGCGGGAAGTGATCGAGAAGGCCCGCGAGCTGGGCTACGCACCGGGTGGCGAAACGGTGCCGAAATAGCTCGCCGTGATTGCTATGTGATTGCTAGCGCCTGCCGCCTCTGAAGACGCTCCGGGCTAACCCAATAAAAAGATTGGTGACCCCGACAGGATTCGAACCTGTGACCCTCAGATTAGGAATCTGATGCTCTATCCTGCTGAGCTACGGGGCCGGCTGAAAGCGATGAAACGCTCTTAGCATGAGTGCCGAGCTTGGGCGACCCTTGCGCATGAAGAGATGCAGTCCGATCTGGAAACGCCTCACGCAGTGCCTCGCTCGACAACGACGACCGCCGTGCGTCTCTGGCCGACACCGCGCGGGATGCGCTGGACGCCATGGCCGCAGGCCAGACGGTCGAGCTGCGTTACGGAGGCGCGCGCAGCGACCGGCATGGGCGCGTCCTCGCCCACGCCTATGTCACGCGGGACGGCGAGCGGATCTGGCTGCAGGGCGCGATGATCGGCCTCGGCCATGCGCGGGCCTATTCGTTCGCCGACAACCAAGCCTGCATCGCGGCGCTGCTTGCACGGGAAGCGGCTGCGCGGGCGCGGGCGCTCGGTCTCTGGGCTGCACGCAGCTTTCGCGTTCGGCAAGCCGACGAGGTCGACGACCTCTTGCGCGCACGTCAAAGCTTCCAGATCGTCGAGGGGACCGTGCTCGATGTAGGGCGCGGGCGCGGGCGGCTGTACCTCAATTTCGGAACGGACTGGCGCAGCGATTTCACCGTCAGCATTCCGACACGCCAGGCGAAGCGCTTTGCGTCGGCCGGCATCGATCCCGCGTCAATGAAGGGCGCGCGCATCCGGGTCCGGGGCTGGATCGAGCCGCGCAATGGGCCCGCCATCGAGGTGACGCATTCGGCCGAAATCGAGATTCTTGCGCCGGCGCCAAAAGAAAACCCGGCGGCCGAGGGGCCGCCGGGTTCACGTGATATCTGAGATCGCTGGAAGCTAAGCGGCCTTCTCGCGCGGCGCCGCGGCTTCAGCGGCCGCAGCCTTGGCACGGGCGGTCTTCGCCAGGGACTCGCTGATCTTGGATGAAGCGGCCTCGTCGTCGAGCTTCTCTACAGCAGCAATCTCGCGTGCCATCCGGTCCAGCGCCGCTTCGTAAAGCTGCCGTTCCGAATAAGACTGTTCGGGCTGGGCTTCCGAACGGTACAGGTCGCGGACCACCTCGGCGATCTGGATGAGATCGCCCGAATTAATCTTGGCTTCGTATTCCTGGGCCCGGCGGCTCCACATGGTGCGCTTCACGCGCGCGCGGCCTTTCAACGTATCGAGCGCCTTCTTGACGATCTTGTCTTCGGCCAGCTTGCGCATGCCTACCAATTCGAGCTTCGAGGTTGGGACCCGCAAAGTCATCTTGTCCTTCTCGAACTGGATGACGAATAGTTCCAGTTTCGCGCCCGCGATTTCCTGCTCTTCGATTGAAGCGATGCGTCCGACGCCATGAGCGGGATAAACAATATATTCGCCAGTCCGGAAACCATGCCGTTGTTGGGCTTTCTTCTTCTCAGGCAATACTCTCTCCCACTCCTTGCGCCGCACGAGGGCAACGCAACCGCCGCAAACCGCCTGCGCCTCAAGACAAGGTTGCGCCTTAGCGAATAAGATTGCGTCGATCGAAAAGGTTCGATCGTCTTCAAATTCATCTCAAGGGCGAAAAAAAAGGCCCGACCGGGCGCGGGTCAGCCTTCCTTGCGCTCAAATGTGGCACATCTGCCAACACTGTCGCGAAGGTAACACAAAATTAGCAAAATTCAAAGCGACGGCGCGCCGCAGCCACCCACGATCGGCGGCGTGAACCCTGAAACTGGTTAATCGCAGCTGTCAGGCGCGGAGATCGATCCGAGGCATCAATCGCCCTCGCCCGGTTCGGCTGAAAAGTACTTCTCGTATTTCTCCTTCTCCTGCTCGAATTCCTTGGCGTCGGGCGGGGCGTCCTTCTTGGTCGTGATGTTTGGCCACTTCTCGGCATAGATGCGGTTCAGCTCGAGCCACTTGTCGAGGCCTGGCTCCGTGTCTGGCTGGATCGCGTCCACGGGGCATTCGGGTTCGCACACGCCGCAATCGATGCACTCGTCCGGGTGGATGACGAGCATGTTCTCGCCCTCGTAGAAGCAGTCGACGGGGCAGACCTCCACGCAATCGGTGAATTTGCACTTAATGCAGGCTTCGTTGACGATATAGGTCATTGTCCATCCATCGTGCCGTAGGAAGCGCAGCCTTCCTTGCGGGCGGGATTGCCTTTCGGGCTATCGCAAATCGCAGCCAGGCACAAGGCTCGCACTCCGCGACATCGGGCGCGCGTCTCACGCGGCCGCTTCCGCCCAGTGCCGTACCGTGTCGTGGTGCAGCACCCACGCCGCCCAAACGCACGCGGCCCAGTCTCGCACACATGCCAGATGCGCCGCTTCCGTCATGGCGTCGCGCACGTTGGCGGCGGTGACGTCGCCGGCGCACGCGCCGCGCTCGTGCAAAGTCATGGCTCATCGCGCCCCGTAAAGCCGTCCATGCGGCGGCGGTCGCGTTTGGTCGGGCGTCCTGCGCCGCGCTCACGCCGGACAGGGGCGGCTAGCGCTTCGGGGCCTTTCAGGGCGGGCGGCGTCAGATCTTCGTAGAGCGTCTGCGCCTCGGCGGCCGGACCGCGCCGCACGCCTTCGTCCAGTACGCGCAGAACGAGAACGCGGTCATGCACGGACGCCGTAACGACATCGCCGGCACGCACGGTGCGGCTCGGCTTGTCGATTTTTTCCCGGTTTACCCGCAACCGGCCCTCGGCAATGAAGCGCGTGGCGAGCGTTCGAGTCTTGACGATGCGCGTAAACCAAAGCCAGCGGTCAAGTCGCTGGCCCGCCATCCTCGTCTATTCTCCGGCGCTTTCGGCCATGCGCTGGCGCAGCACTTCCAGCGCCGCAAAGGGCGAGTCCCGCAACGCGGCCGGCCGAGGTTTGGGCTTCGGCGCGGCGGTGGCGACCGCGGGACGCCGGTGGCGGTCCTCCGGCGCTCTAGGTTTGCGCACGGGAAGTCCAGGCTTGGCGCCCGGCTCGCGGCGCGGGCCGCGACGGGCATCGGTCTTGGGTTCGGGGCGGTGCGGCCGGCGTGGCCGCCAGACTTCCTCGGTTATGGGCTCGGCAGCTATCTCGGCTGAACCTTCGGCCGCCGATGCAGGAGGTTCCGAAGAAGCGGCCGGCGCGGCCTCTTCCGCTGCAGGTTCGACCGTTGCCGTTTCAGCGTTGGCGTCAGACTCAGCTTCGGTCGCGGGTTGCTCCGCAACGGGCTCTGCCGTCGCGGGTACAGGGCGCGTCTGCTTGCGGAAGTTGAGCGATTCGAGAATTGAGGCGAGATCCGCGCCGGAGCAGCCGACGATCGACATCATGTCCGGCGTGACGCGGAAAGCGCCGTCGCCGGTCGCGCCCGCAGGCGCGGCTGCGGCATTTGCCGTCGCGCGCCACGCGATCAGCGGACGGATCATATCCGCCAGCCTCTCAAGCATGTCGATGCGGACGGCGCGCCGTCCCGCCATATGATAGCCCGCAGCGCGGTAGAACGGCGCGGGCACGGCTGGATCGATTTCGGCGGATGTCAGGCCCTGGCGGGGAGGCCGCGGACCCCGCTCCTCGCTGTCGCGATTGCCTTCCCAGATGGTCCAGAGCGCGAGCAGAAGTTCGGTCGCCGCCGGCTTCAGAAGGGCGGGAAAATACAGGTTGAACGCGCCGAAGCGCAGGCCGTAGCGGCGAAGTTGCGCGCGGGCCGTCTGGTCGAGCGCCTTGACGTCGTCGGCCACCTCGTCGCGGCGCAGCACGCCCAGCTTTTCGCTCAGCCGATAGGCGAGACCACGCGCCAGCCCCGTCACGTCCTCCGCCTCGCCGAGGCTTACAAGCGGCCCCAGGCGGCCCCGCAGTATGCGCACGAGCCAGTCGTCGAGACGTTTCTGCACCCGTTCGCGGTCAGGCCCGGACAGATGCTCGTCGGCGGTGAGGCGTACCGTCGGCTTCAGGGCCGTCTCACCGCGTTCGAGCCGTCCGATCTCCGCGCTCCGCCACATCACGCGCCCGCCAGCTGAGAGCGTAAGATGAGCGTCGTCATCGGCCGAAAGCTGGGCCGCGCGCGCCGCCAACTCACTCTCAAGCACGTGCGCCGCCGCGTGGCGGGCGGCCTTTCCCTGTACGCTGTCTGCGCTGCTCTCGGGCGTGAAGCGAAAACCCGACAGGTGGCCCACGCAATGGCTCTCCACCACGATCGCGCCATCGTCGCCGATCTCGGCCTCCAGCGTCTCCTTGTCGCGCAGGCGGCGCATCAGGACCGAGGTGCGGCGATCGACGAAGCGCTGCATCAGACCCTCGTGCAGAGCGTCGGACAGCGTGTCCTCGATGGCGCGGGTCCGCTCCTGCCAATGCGCCGGATCCTTGAGCCAGTCCGGGCGGTGGGACACGAAGGTCCAGGTGCGGATGTGGGCGAGGCGCGTGGCGAGCGTATCGAGGTCGCCGTCGGTCCTGTCCGCGAGCGCGACCTGGCGCGCGAACCAGTCTTCGGGGATCGTTCCTTCGGTCATGACGTAGCGGTAGAGCGTTCCCAGCATCTCGGCATGGCTCACAGAAGAAATCTTCCGGTAATCCGGGATCTGGCACATGTCCCACAGTGTGCGCAGCGCAGTCTGGCCTTTCGCCAGTTCGGCGATGCCGACATCGGCGCTCAGCGTTTCCAGCGCGATTACGTCGTCCACCATGCGCGCGCGCGTCAGGCGGGTCTCGGACGGCGTCCTGCGCAGGCTTTCACGCAAGGCATCGAGCGATGCGAAATCGAGCGCACGGCTGCGCCATTGCAGGGTCTTCACGGGCTCGAACATGTGCTCCTCAAGCCGCTCCACGAGTTCGGCGTCCAGCGTCGGACAGCCGCCCGTGACGCCGAACGTGCCGTCGTTCAGATGGCGGCCGGCGCGCCCCGCGATCTGCCCGGTCTCGGCAGGCGTGAGATTGCGGTGATGCTGGCCGTCGAACTTGCGCAGGCTCGCGAAGGCGACGTGATCGACATCGAGATTAAGGCCCATGCCGATCGCATCGGTCGCGACCAGGAAATCGACATCGCCGTTCTGGTACAGCTCGACCTGTGCGTTACGCGTACGCGGCGACAGCGCGCCCAGCACGACGGCGGCTCCGCCGCGCTGACGCCGCACAAGTTCCGCGATGGCATAGACCTCGCCCATCGAGAAGGCGACCACGGCGGAGCGGCGCGGCAGGCGCGTCAGCTTCTTCTGGCCGGCATAGGTGAGTTTGGAGAGACGGGGCCGCGCCACGAAATTGGCGGCGGGCAAAAGATCTGCGAGCGCGCCCTTCATGGTCGACGCGCCGAGGAGCAGCGTTTCCTGCCGGCCTCGTGCATGAAAGAGCCGGTCGGTGAAAACATGGCCGCGCTCACCATCGGCCGCGAGCTGGACCTCGTCGATCGCGAGGAAAGCCGGATCCAGGTCGAGCGGCATGGCCTCGACCGTGCAAACCCAATACCGCGCCGATGCCGGCTTGATCTTTTCCTCGCCCGTGACGAGGGCAACGGCTGATCCGCCGATGCGGGCCACGATCTTGTCGTAGACCTCGCGCGCGAGCAGCCTGAGCGGCAGTCCGATGACGCCGCTCTCGTGGCCGAGCAACCGTTCAATGGCCAGATGCGTCTTGCCGGTGTTGGTTGGGCCCAGCACGCAGGTTACGCCGCGCCCGCGCGCGGGATGGGGCACGGAATCGGGGCCGCTCATACGCGTTCTCCAGCCGCGCGGTGTGGGACGCCACTTCCCCAACGACGCGCGCAATGTTTACGAATGGAACGGTGACAGAACAAATCTCGACCGAATCGCCGACACCGGCATTTTCGGGTTTCGTTCACCGCCAGATGTGGTGGTCGTCGCAACGAAGGATACCAGTTCACGCGGTTCTCCGCCGGCCGAGTGGTGGTTTCGGCCTGCAATCGTTAACGGGCGTTGCGCGAGGCTTCAAGCGCGGAACGGCGCGGACCCGGGGAAGCACTGAATTTAGTCGCGGTCACCGACGCGTAGCCGCCGCCGAGGGTCGGCATATGGATCGCATACGGAACATGCAACGAAGCATTCGGCAGGGGCACGAGCCAGACTTCTATGTCCGGACTCTTCGCGAGATGGACCGTTCCGGCGTCATCCCGCTTGTGGCCGGAGATCGGCACGTATTTGACACGGCAAACAACGACGGGTCCCGTGTAGCGCGCCGTATCTTCATTCTTCACCTGCACCGTCTTCCTGTGCGACAGGACGAGATCGTAGCGCATTCGGCCATCGAACACCGGAATGGTCCGCTGGCAGAGCGATGCCTCGCTCTTGCCGCCTTTCGTGCGCCCGAGAAGGAACACGGCGCTCAGCGGGTCGAGCGAGCGGGCAAGTTGCGCCTTTCTCACCGGCACCACATCGGCGTCCGGTGTCCATGCGGGGACGATTTCGACACCCGTCACGTCGGCGCCGTCATAGTCGATCCGTAGACGCTCGCCCTTGCGCCCGCTCTTGTAATCGAAAACGAAATCAGAGGGGACAGGTCCGCCATCCTCGCCGATCGATCCCGCCGTCGTCGTGGTACCCTTCCAATTGAACAGGAGCCCTTCGAGAAGCGCGAACTGGCCGTTGCCGCGGATCGAATAGCGGTTGCCATTGAACTGCGTCGCTGCCGTGAAGTTACCGAGTTCGATACCGCTCCACGTGACGCGATAAGTCGTCTCGAACCGGTCGATGCCGTCGAGCGACAGGGCGGGCGTGGCCAGGCACGATGCTGCTGCGATCGCGAGAGCGGCGAGGGGTCGGAACGCGCACTGCGCGGGGCTTGTCATTTAAATTCTCCGGCCCCGCCGCGGGGCAATTCCTGGAGCAGGATGCCGAAAAGTGTGAAGCGGTTTTCGGACGACATCATGCTCAAACTTTGAAGACGATCGGCGGAGTTTCCGGACATTCGGAGGTTCCGTCAATTGCGACACCGGCGCCGCCCACGGCGGTTGACGCAACGACCGCACGCACCTATAGGTGTCGCGCCACATTTTGCCTATGCGGTTTCTGCGTTGGAAATGCGGCGCGTGCGGTGCGGAATTTGCGCCGCCGAAGACCCTCAATCAGCTACGAGATCAAGGAGCCGAGCGTCATGGCGCGTCGCTGCGAACTGACCGGCAAAGGCGTTATGACCGGCAACAATGTGAGCCACGCCAACAACAGGACGCGGCGCCGGTTCCTTCCCAATCTCTGCTCGGTCACGCTGATCTCCGATCAGCTCAAGCGCAAGGTGCGGCTGCAGGTCACCGCGCATGCCTTACGGTCCGTCGAGCATCGCGGCGGCCTGGATGCGTTTCTGACCAAAGCCAAAGACAGCGAACTGTCCCTCCGCGCCCGCCGCCTCAAGCGGGAACTGGCGAAGACCGCGGACGCTGCTGCTTCTTAGCGCCTCAATCCTTCAGCGCGAACTGCATGAGCAGGGTCCGCTGGAAGAAGCGATTATAATTGTCGTCCGAGATCAGCGTCAGGATTGTTTCGCCATCGGGCGAGCGGTGGGCCGCGATGCCCTCCATGTTGTCGATCGTGGCGCGGGCGTCGAGTTCGAGCAGCACCTCGCCTTCGATCATCCGACCAGAGACGAGCTCCTCCGGGGACACGCGCCGGATACGCATCTGCACGCCTTCGCTGTAGCGGAAGCGGCGTTCCAGCACGACGATGCCGCCATCGGGCAGGCCGGCGACGTCGGTGACATCAAAGGCGCCGATGCGTTTCAGGGACATGGGCTTCGGCGCGCCGTTGCCCATGATCCAGCCCATATGGCCGCCGTCGCGATCGAGCTTGTTCTCCGCGAACACCACCAGCTGTCCCTTCATCGGACCTGATTTCAGCATGCCGACGGTCTCGATACCGTCGCTGCCCCGGCGGCGGTTCAGTTCCGGCGGCGGAGACAAGCGCTTGATGGCCTTGCCCGGCGCTGCGTCGCCCCAGTCGAAATCGTGGCGCATGATGCGGTCGTTATTCTCAAAGGCGATCCAGGCGTGGCCGTCTTCGACCGCAAGTCCCTCGGCGTCGATGTCGCGGACGCGCCCGAACGGCTTGCCGTTCAGCGCCAGCAGAGGACCAAGACGCGCGTCTGAGAGGCCGCGCAGCTTGCGTCCATCGCGGTCGATCGTGGCGGTCATCCAGACGCCGGCGTCGGAGATGGCGAGCAGCCGGCCTCCGTCCGGCGACAAAGCGAGCCCCGAGAAGCCGCCGAAATGCCGCGTGTTGGACGACAGCGCCAGGCCGCCGCGCCAATCGAGCTTGCCGAACGCGGTGCGGTCCGGCTTTTGCCGATCGAGGTCGAAGGGTAGGGCGCGAACCGCGATCGCCTCGCCCGTTTCCGGAGGCTGCGGCGGTTTTGCCGCGAATACCGGACCGGCGACGAGCGCTGCCAGCAGCGCGCACGCGAACAGCCCCAGCCTGTATCTCCGCCGCATCGCGCCTCGTCTTCCTGTCAGTGCAGACGGCGGCGCGATGGCCGGCCCGGAGAGCGACGGCCCGGAACATGGCGTTCGTTTGCGGTTTCCGCGAAGAGCTCGGCCAGCTTCTCGGTCAGCGCTCCGGCCAGCTCCTCCGCGTCCGTGATGGTCACGGCGCGGCGGTAATAGCGCGTCACGTCATGGCCGATGCCGATGGCGATAAGCTCGACCGGCGAGCGCGTTTCGATCTCCTCGATCACCTGGCGCAGATGGCGTTCGAGATAGGAGCCGGAATTGACGGACAGTGTGGAATCATCGACCGGCGCGCCGTCCGAAATCATCATCAGGATACGGCGCTGCTCGGGCCTACCCAAGAGCCGCTTATGGGCCCAGGCCAGCGCCTCGCCGTCGATGTTCTCTTTCAGCAGCCCTTCGCGCATCATCAGGCCGAGACTGCGGCGGGCGCGACGCCAGGGCTGCTCCGCACCCTTGTAGACGATGTGGCGCAGATCGTTGAGCCGGCCGGGATCGCCGGGCTTGCCGGCTTTCAGCCATTCCTCCCGCGCGTGACCGCCCTTCCAGGCCCGCGTCGTGAAGCCCAGGATTTCGACCTTCACGCCGCAGCGCTCCAGCGTGCGGGCGAGGATATCGGCGCAGCAAGCGGCAACCATGATCGGCCGACCGCGCATCGAGCCCGAATTGTCGAGCAGGAGCGTGACCACCGTGTCGCGGAAATCGGTCTCGCTCTCCTGCTTGAACGAAAGCGGCTGGAACGGATCGGTCACGACGCGCGAGAGCCGCCCGGCATCCAGCATCCCTTCTTCGAGATCGAACATCCAGGCCCGGTTTTGCTGTGCAAGCAATCTGCGCTGAAGGCGATTGGCGAGGCGCGCTACCGCGCCATGCAGCGTCACGAGCTGCTTGTCGAGAAAGGCGCGCAGGCGGGTCAGCTCTTCGGCGTCGGCAAGAGACTCCGCGCCCGTCGTCTCGTCATGGGAGCGTGTGTAGACGCGATAGCCGAAGGATTCAGGATCATCCAGCACCGAGAGGTTCGGACGCCATGCGTCCGCCGTCTCGGACTCGGATTCGTTTTCGTCCTCCTCGCCGCGCTGATCCTCACCGGCGGCGGCGCTGTCCATCTCGGTACGCGCATCGTCCGAGGAGTCGGCCTGCGCATCCTCGCCGGATTCCTTCTCGTCGCCCTTCTGTCCGTCGTTGTCCTCGGTTTCGGCGCCTTCCGCGTCGCCGTCGGACTCATCGTCGTCCGCCTCGGTCTCTTCGGGCCGTGACCGCTCTTCCGGAAACCCAAGTCTCGAAAGGAGGGACCGCAGCGCGTAGCCAAAAGCTTCCTGATCGTCGAGCACATCGGGCAGGCGCTGAAACGCGTCGCCCGCGCGCTCGTTCACCCAGTTGCTCCAGATATCGACGATGGGACGGGCGTTGCGCGGCGGCTTCGCACCGGTCAGCCGCTCGCGCACCATCAGCGCCAGCGCATCGCCCAGCGGCGCATCCGACCGATCTGCGGGCGGCGCGATCAGCGGGCGATCGTAGCGCTGCTCCAGGATCGCGGTCAGGTTCTCGGCCATCCCGCGCATGCGCCGCGCCCCGATCGATTCGACGCGCGCCTTCTCCAGCGCTTCGAAGATCGCCCTCGCCTCGCCCCCTTCCGGCGCGAGTTTCCGGTGCAGTTTCGGATCGTGACAGGCGCGCTTCAGGGCAATCGCGTCCGCATGGCCCCTGATCGCCGCGATCTCCCGCCGCGAGGGCGCGCGCGAAGGCTCCGGCAAGCGTGCTGTATCTCCGGTGAGCCCCGGCGGGTCGTTGCCGAACGTGACGGTGAGGGCCGCATCGTGGGCGATCGCGCGCGTCGCGTGAGAGAGCGCGCGCTTGAACGGCGCAGTGATCGTTTCGCGCCGCTTTACCTGGACCGGCATGGCGACCCTAAGACCGTCAATTGAGCGCGACGTTCGCGGTCGAGGACTCCAGCTCTTCGCCGAAGCAGCGCTGGTAGAACTCGGCGATCAGTCCGCGCTCCAGCTCGTCGCACTTGTTGACGAAGCTGAACGAGAAGGCGAGACCGAT
>JBKJVQ010000025.1:0-15121 GCA_046717125.1 Methyloligellaceae bacterium | reverse complement strand
ATCCACGACCGTGCCGAGCGTGCCGTTAACATACCGGTTCTGCAGATCGTTCTTCGTGAACATCACGACCGCCTTATGCTTCAGCTCAAGCCGCGCGGGGGACAGGCAGCCGGCTTTCAGCGTGTCGACTAGCGCCTCGGGTCCGATCTGCTTCATCTCGAAGATGCGCGGCTTGCCGTCGATCCGCTCCAGCTCCTCGGCGTTGATCGAATCGACCGAACGGTTATGCGGAAACAGGCGCGTGGTCCGCTTGGGCGCGTCCTCCCATGAGATCCGGCGACCGGCGAGCAGGGCGCGCTCGGCTTCGCCAAAACGCGCGGCGCGGATGGACGACAGCACCTCGTGGAACTGGACATCCATCTGGCGGTGCTGTTCCGTCAGATAACAGACGGCCGGATCGAGATCGCGCCAGGCCGGCGAGGCAAAGGCGAAATCGCTGCTTTCATTATCCTGGTTGTAGTCGCCGCGGCGGCGGCGAACCGGTGGAAGCTGGAAGAAGTCTCCGACGCAGACAAGCTGCAGCCCCCCGAATGGCGCGTTTTGACCGCGCAAATTACGCGCGATCTCGTCCAGCATAGTCAGGACATGCGCCGGCAGCATCGATATCTCGTCGATGACCAGCACGCGCGCGTCGCGCATGCGTTTGACGAGGCGGCGATTGGAAGTAATCCTGTCGAGATCGTTCGCAGACAGACTGTCGCGCACGCCAATGCCGCTCCAGGCATGAACGGTGCGCCCGCCGAGATGCGTCGCGGCGATCCCGGTCGAGGCCGTGATGGCCGCGGCTATCGCGTTATCGCGCAGCCATGCGGCGTAGGCGTTGACCGTGTAGGTCTTGCCGCTGCCCGGCTCGCCGGTCAGGAAAACGGATGCGCCGGTCTTGAGGATCGCTAGCGCTTCGTCCTGGGTCATCCCGTGGTGGCGGAGCGGCTTCGGTCAGACATGAATACCGAACAGAACGCGCAGGAAGAGCCAGATATAGATCGCGACCGTCGGATAGAAGGTGACGCCGAAGCCGAATGCGCGGAGCTTCGGATTCTGGTGATAGCCGTACCAGAACAGGATGCGCCCGATCAGGAAGAGACAGGTCAGCGCGATCAGGAGCCGCGCCTCGTGAGGGTAGGCGTATTTAATGACGCCGAGATGGGCGATGAAATAGAGGATGAGCTGCTCGAACGTGTTCTGAATGAACCGCATGTTGATATCGAGCGGCGAGTTGGGCCGCACGATATGCCCGACCATGAGGCGCGGATTGAGCCGCTGTGCCGCGACGATGATGATCGCCAGCACGACCGGCGCGCTCGCGAACATGCTGCTCGTAAGTACGAGCTTCACCCGCTCTTCGAAATCCCAGTACTCGGGTTCCCAGTCGATCAGGTTGCGCGCGATCAGATAGACGGAAAGCGAGAACAGCCACGAGGCGACCAGAACTTTGATGAAGGGCCATTGCGCGTGGCTGAAGCCGAACGGCGGCTTGGACGGCCGGACGCGGGGGGGCCTGGGTTTCTCACCGTCTCGACTGGCGGCACGCTGCAACTCGTTCGTCCTTATACGCCGGATGACCGCACGGATACGCCATGCATTGGTGTTTCTGCCTGCGCTCTGCGGTTTGAACGCTCATAAGGGAACGTTCGGCCAATGGCCATAGCGCAATTGTTACCGCCGAAATCTGACAGATATTCGGGCCTCCGTCATATGCCTGTGCAAATTCGCAGGGCGGACTTGCGCCAATGAGAACAAAAGTGAAACTAATAGCTGGTGAAGATCGCAGCGCCGGCGTTGCATGGCGCGGCGCTCATGCTCAAGCGCACCCGGTAAGAGGCGTGGGCGGCAAGAGAGGACAGGGCAATATGGCTGGATCGGTAAACAAGGTAATTCTCGTCGGCAATCTGGGCCGCGATCCGGAGATTCGCCGGACGCAGGATGGGCGGCCGATCGCCAATCTCAGTGTCGCGACATCCGAGAATTGGCGCGACAAGGCGACGGGCGAGCGGCGTGAGAAGACCGAGTGGCACCGCGTCGTGATCTTCAGCGAAGGACTGTGCCGGGTGGCGGAGCAATATCTGAAGAAGGGCGCCAAGGTCTATCTCGAGGGGCAGCTCCAGACCCGGAAGTACCAGGACCAGTCTGGCCAGGAGAAATATTCGACCGAAATCGTGCTGCAGGGTTTCAACTCGGTGCTGACGATGCTTGACGGGCGTCAGGGCGGCGGTGCGAGCGATGACGACGACCGCATGAGCGGCGGGGACTTCGGCAACACCGGCCCAATGGGCGGACGCGGAAATCAAATCGGAGGTGGACGACCCGCGTTCGACAAGGAGCTCGACGACGAGATACCGTTCTAAGTCCTGTAGAGATTCATCTTGAGTTTATGACGGCGGCTGCGAGGCGATGGCGCTAAAGCTCTGGTCGTTTTGTTGGCGCGCATGGCGGCGCGAAAACCGCAGTGCCGGACTGGCTAGCTAACGCAACAGGGGAACCGCAACGTAATAGCGGCGTTGCCCGATATGTTCTTTTTCTTTTCCAGTGGTGTCGGGCTTGCAGGTTCAATCCTTGTCTCACTGATCCTGACCCTGCTACTTCTGTATGCCTGTAGCGGCCCGTAGGGGCGGGAGACACCGCTATTCCCCGAGCGAACTCAACTTGAGCATTGGCATCGACGGAAGCCACTCGAGGCCGGTAGTGGTCGTCTTGGCCGCTCTCGTTAATGCAGCCTCGTTGGCGCGCCCTTACGTTCGCAGCGCCGTATCATCGTCTAAGAAGCGGCTCGGTTGATTGAATTTGGGGCCTGCCCGCCGCCACGGCCGATCTGATCCAATCATAAAGCAGTCATGCCCGGCACAAGGGCCGGGCATGATGCAATTACCGTTCTGACTGGTGAATCTAGCGCGCTTTAGTTGGCCGGAGCAGCCGGTTCGGCTGGCTTCTCTGGGTTCGCCTGATTGTTGTCCTCACCGCCTGCGGTCTCGGGCTCATCGTCGAGCCTTGTATACGCGGGAGCGGACTCGAGCGTTTCCTTCGTCACGTTCAGCTTGACCATGAGCTGGTCGGCCTCGTTATCGGGCTGTGGCGTGACCTCGAAGCTCTCCCACTTCACCGCAACGTTCTTCTCGCCGATGCCGAGAAAGCCGCCGACGCCAATGATCGCGCCGATCACCTTACCGTCTTTGCCGATGATGACGTCGTTGATATCGCCGACGCTCTCATTCTTCGCATTGGTGACAGTCTCGCCGATCATGGTCGACGCGAACCAGTCGCCGTCGTTCTGCGCAGGCACGAACTCAGTGTCATTGGTCACGACCGCGTCACTCGCCGCTGGATCGGCGGGCGCACCCGACTCCGCGCTGGGCGCGGGCGCAGGCTCAGCCGCCGGGGCCGCAGGCTCGGCCGCAGGAGGCGCGGCCGGCGCCGGCTGCGCAGCAGGCGGCGTCTCGGAAGGATTGGGTTGCGGTGGGTCCTGTGCCAGCGCTGGCGTGACCGCCAGCATCAGGCCAAGCGCCGTACCGGTCAGAAGACGGTTCATCTGGTTCTCTCCTGTGACGTTTCTTGATTTTTCGTGTGCGGAAGCGGACGCCGCATCCAGCTGAAAAATCAACTCACCCGTTATTCAATCGTTCCGAAAAAGGCCGTAATTCCGGGAGTTGTCGCCTATGCACAACGAACGGGAAACGGCGCGCGCGACGCAATTAGCCAGACCGGCGTGCCCGAATTGCGCGTGTGCGGCAAAAGCTGCCCAGACGTTGCGCCGGACATGCGTAAACCGCTATAATCCGCCCGTCTTCAAACATGTTGAATCATTCGGCTGCTTGCGCCGCGCAGCGACGGCTGCGCCATATTCCGGCAGGCATCCGGTTCTCCCGGGGAATTCAATTTGGCGCAACAAGAGGGGCCGCCGCGCGGCGACGGGCCTGAAGGTCCATCGGACGTTCGCCCGATCTCAATTATCGATGAGATGAAGCGGTCTTATCTCGATTACGCGATGAGCGTGATCGTGGCGCGCGCGCTGCCCGACGTGCGCGACGGCCTCAAGCCGGTGCACCGGCGCATCCTCTTTTCGATGCATGAGACCGGCTACGACTGGAACAAGCCGTACCGCAAGTCGGCGCGCGTCGTCGGCGACGTGATCGGTAAATATCATCCGCATGGAGATCAATCGGTTTACGACGCGCTGGTCCGCATGGCTCAGCCCTTCTCCATGCGGCTGCCGCTGATCGACGGACAGGGCAATTTCGGCTCGGTCGACGGCGATCCGCCCGCGGCGATGCGGTACTCCGAAGTGCGGCTGGAGAAAGTCGCGCACAACCTTCTGGAAGACCTCGACAAGAACACGGTCGATTTCCAGGACAATTACGACAACTCGGAACGCGAGCCGAAAGTGCTGCCGGCGCGCTTCCCGAACCTGCTCGTCAACGGTGCGGGCGGCATCGCCGTCGGCATGGCGACGAACATCCCCCCGCACAATTTGAGCGAGATCATCGACGCCTGCATGGCGATGCTCGACAACCCCGCCATCACCATTTCCGAACTGAACGAGATCGTGCCCGGACCGGATTTTCCGACCGGCGGCATGATTTTGGGCCGGCACGGCATCCGGTCGGCCTACCAAACCGGCCGCGGCTCGGTGACGATGCGCGGGCGCGTTTCGGTCGAAGAGATCCGGAAGGAGCGCGAGGCGCTGATCGTTCACGAGATCCCCTATCAGGTGAACAAGGCGACCATGATCGAGCGGATTGCCGAGGCCGGCCGCGACAAGCGCGTGGAGGGCATCGCGGACATCCGCGACGTATCCGATCGCGACGGGATGCGGGTCGTGATCGAGCTGAAGCGCGACGCCAATCCCGACGTGGTGCTGAACCAGCTCTACCGGTTCTCCGCGCTGCAGTCGTCGTTTGGCTGCAACATGGTCGCATTGAACGGCGGCCGTCCCGAGCTGCTCAATTTGAAAGACATGATCCGCGCCTTCACCGATTTCCGTGAGGAGGTCGTCGGTAGGCGGACGAAATATCTGCTCGCCAAAGCCCGCGAGCGCGCCCATGTGCTGGTCGGCCTGGCCATCGCCGTCGCCAATATCGACGACATGATCGCGCTGATCCGTTCAGCGCCCGATCCGGCCACGGCGCGCGAAGGCCTGATGGCGCGCGAATGGCCGGCGCGTGACGTCGCGCCGCTGGTCGAACTGATTGCGGATCCGCGCCACAAGGTCCACGCCGACGGCACGTACCGCCTTTCGGAAGAGCAGGCGCGGGCGATCCTCGATCTCAGGCTGCAGCGGCTGACGGCGCTCGGCCGCGACGAGATCGGCGATGAGTTGAGGAAGATCGGCGACGAGATCACCGATTATCTCGACATTCTGCGCAACCGGAGCCGCGTGATCCAGATTGTCCGCGACGAGCTGACGTCGATCAAGGACGAGTTCGGCACGCCCCGGCGCACCGAGATCGTTGAAAGCGACGGCGACGTCGAGGACGAGGATCTGATCCAGCGCGAGGACATGGTCGTGACCGTCTCCCACCGCGGCTACATCAAGCGCGTGCCGCTCTCGGCCTATCGCGCGCAGAAACGGGGCGGCAAGGGGCGCTCCGGCATGGCGACGCGCGAGGAGGATTTCGTCACGCGCCTGTTCGTAGCCAATACACATACACCGGTGCTGTTCTTCTCCTCGCGCGGGCAGGTTTACAAGCAGAAGGTCTGGCGGTTGCCGCTCGCGGCGCCGCAGGCCCGCGGCAAGGCGCTGGTCAACATGCTGCCGCTCGACAAGGACGAGAACATCACGACCATCCTTCCGCTTCCGGAAGACGAGGCCAGCTGGGGCGACCTCCACGTCATGTTCGCGACGCGTAGCGGCAATGTGAGGCGCAACGACCTGTCCGACTTCACGCGCGTTCGCTCGAGCGGCATCATCGCGATGAAGCTCGACGAGGGCGACGAGATCATCGGTGTTCAGACCCTGACGGAGAATGACGACGTTCTGCTGACCACGGCCGACGGCCAGGCCATCCGCTTCCCCGCGACCGACGTGCGTGTCTTCAAGGGCCGGGATTCCACGGGGGTGCGCGGCATTCGGCTCGATGCTGAGGACCGTGTTATCTCGATGACGATTCTGCGTCATGTCGACAGCGATGCGGCCGAGCGCGCAGCCTATATCCGCCAATCGAATGCCTTGCGCCGCAATCTGGGCGAGCCCTTACCCTACGCCCCCGACGAAGACACTGCGATCGACGAAGAGACCGGCGAAGCGCTGGCACCTGCGACGCTCCCGGCCTCGCGCTACGCCGAACTCGGCGGGCTTGAGGAGTTCGTGCTGACGATTTCGGAGAACGGCTACGGCAAGCGCACGTCGGCATTCGAGTACCGGGTTTCGGGGCGCGGCGGCAAAGGCATCATCGCCATGACGGTGAACGAGCGGAACGGCAAGCTGGTCGCCTCATTCCCGGTGGCGGAAGGCGATCAGATCATGCTCGTCTCCGATGGCGGGCAACTGATCCGCGTGCCGGTCAGCGGGATCAGCGTCCTTAGCCGCTCGACCCAGGGCGTAACCGTTTTCAATACGGCTGAAGACGAGCACGTCGTCTCCGTCGAGCATATTCCGGAGGAGGAAGCGACCGTCGGCGAGAACGGTGAAGATGATGAAGACGAGGCAGGCAATGGCGAGGCAGGCGATGAACCGGCGTCGTAGCGAAGTGCAGGAGTTCAGGCGCACATGATCCGCATCGGCTTCTACTCCGGCAGCTTCGATCCGCCGACCAATGGTCACGTCGAGATCATTGCCCGCGCGGCAAAGCTGGTGGATCAGCTGGTGGTCGGCGTCGGCGCGCATTACGGCAAAACGCCGATGTTCACGCTCGATGAGCGGGTCGCCATGCTCGAGGAGATCGCCGGCAAGGGCGATGGGCGCGGTTTCGAAATCGTCACCTATGACGGTCTGACAGTCGATGCCGCGCGGAAAGCCGGCGCGACGCTCATCGTCCGCGGCCTGCGCGATGCCGCGGATCTCGCCTATGAGACCCAGATGGCCGGCATGAACGCCGCGCTCGCGCCAACGGTTGAGACAGTTTTTTTGATGGCCTCGCCGGAGACCTGCCATATCGCCGCCTCGCTCGTGCGGCAAATCGCCGCCATGGGGGGCGACGTCACCGCCTTCGTTCCGTTATCCGTCGCTGCACGCATTGCCGCGCGGCAACGGCTTCCTGAAGTTTCCTGAAAGGGATCGACATGCGATTTGCTTCCCTCACGCTTACACTGGCGCTGATGATTTCGATGGGTCCGGTTCTGGCCGCGCCGGCGGGAAAGCCCGGCAAAATGAGTCCCGCCGAAGCCGAGAACACGCTGTTTCTCGACCTCAAGGACGGGCGCGTCGTGATCCAGCTTCGGCCCGACCTCGCGCCCGGCCATGTCGAACGCGTCAAGGCGCTCTCGCGCAAGGGCTTTTACGACGGGCTCAAATTCCATCGCGTGATCGACGGGTTCATGGCGCAGACCGGCGATCCGACCGGGACGGGTATGGGCGGCTCCGACCTTCCTGACCTGAAGGCCGAATTCTCCGCCGAACCTTTCAAGGAGGGCACGGTGGGCGCCGCGCGAACCAACGATCCGGACAGCGCCAACAGCCAGTTCTTCATTACGTTCGAAGCCACTCCCTTCCTCAACAACCAGTACACGGTATGGGGCGAGGTCGTGAGCGGGATGGAGCACGTCAATACGATCAAGAAGGGTCAGCCCGAAAGCGGGGAAGTGGACAATCCGGATACCATCGTGAAGATGCAGGTCGCCTCCGACGCCCTCAAGACGGAAAAGAAATCGTCGGCCGACTGACGCGAAACTGCAACGCGTTCGGATCTCTTCTCAACCTAAAGCGGAAAGGTCTATCGACATGGCGGATGCCGAAGACACGCTCATATTGGAAACGACGCAGGGGCCTGTCGTCATCGCGATGAGGCCCGACCTTGCGCCGTCGCATTGCTCCCGGATCAAGGAACTCGCGCGATCCGGCTTCTATGATGGCGCGCCGTTTCATCGCGTGATCGACGGGTTCATGGCCCAGACGGGCGATCCGACCGGTAGCGGCATGGGCGGCTCCGGGCAAAAACTCTCCGCCGAGTTCTCGAAGGAAAAGCACAAGCGCGGCACGGT
This sequence comes from Methyloligellaceae bacterium, assembly GCA_046717125.1. Classification (GTDB taxonomy): domain Bacteria; phylum Pseudomonadota; class Alphaproteobacteria; order Rhizobiales; family Methyloligellaceae; genus JBKJVQ01. The sequence continues at coordinate 6,991 of JBKJVQ010000025.1, read as the reverse complement.
TTCGATGGCACGTTCCCAGTCGCCGGATTCCGCTGACAGCCAGTTCTTCATCTGCTTCCAGGACGCGCATTGGCTGAACGGTCAGTACACGGTCTGGGGCGAGGTTGTGGAAGGCATGGCCAACGTCGACAAGATCAAGCGGGGAGAGCCTGTGCCCGAACCCGACAGCATCGTATCGATGCGGGTTGCCGCGGACTCCGTCTGATCCATGTCCGGGGCCAGCCTCATCGGGGCGGTCTTCGCGTTTCTCGCCGGCTCACTCGTCGCGATGCAGGCACCGATCAATGCGATGCTGGCGCGGGCAATGGGCTCGACGGCCTTGGCCGCCACCGTCTCATTTATGGCCGGGCTGATCGTGCTTGGCGTGATCAGCGCCGCGACAGTCCGCCATATCGACCCAGCTTGGCGCGACGCGCCGTTGTGGCTGTTTTTCGCCGGCGGCTGTCTCGGCGCGATGTTCGTCGCATCGATCATCGTGCTGACGCCACAGCTCGGCGCGGCGCGCATGCTCGCACTGGTCGTCGCCGGACAGCTCGCGACCGGCCTCGTGATCGATCATTTCGGATGGTTCGGGCTGGCCGTGCAGGAAATTTCCGTTGGCCGCATCGCTGGCGCGCTCGCCGTCATTGCCGGCGCGGTGCTGCTTAGCTCCTCCTGATGCCAAAGTATGATGCCGAAAAGAGCGCAGCAGTTTTCGGACGACACCATGCTCAAACTATTGCAATCGATCACGTTCATGCCTTTTGGTCGATTCGACCAAAGGCATCGTGATCCATGCGTGTCGATCAATTCGATTTTGAGCTCCCCGAGGAGTTGATCGCGCTCCGGCCCGCGCGGCCGCGCGACGCCGCCCGTCTTCTCGTGGTCGATCCGGGCAGGGGATGCCGTCATGCTTCGGTACGTGATCTGCCGTCGCTTCTCCGCGCAGGGGACGTGCTCGTGTTCAACGACACGAAAGTCATTCTGGCAGCATTGTCCGGTGTGCGGACGCGCGAGGTGGGGCCGAGCGTGGGCATCTCGGTCAATTTGATTGATCGTGTCGACGCATCACATTGGCGCGTTCTGGCGAGGCCAGCGAAGCGGCTGAAGTCGGGCGACCGGATCGAATTCGGCCAGGAGGCCAATGTCTGTTTGATCGGCGCGCTGGCCGCGACGGTTGCTGAACGCGGCGACGATGGCGAGATCGTGCTCGCTTTCGACATGGCGGGTCCCGCGCTCGACGAGGCGATTGGCTTGCATGGAAAGATGCCGCTGCCGCCCTATATCGCTGGTCGCCGTCCGCCGGACGAGGCGGACCGGGACGACTACCAGACCATGTTTGCCACATGCGAGGGCGCGGTCGCCGCGCCGACGGCGGGGCTGCATTTTACGCCGGGTCTGATTCAGGCTTTGGCCGGCCGGGGTGTCTTGACCGAAACGCTGACGCTTCATGTCGGCGCGGGCACGTTCCTGCCGGTAAGGGCCGACGACACTGAGCAGCACCGGATGCATCCCGAGCAGGGCGAGATCAGCGTCGACACGGCGAACCGGCTGAACGCGGCGCGAGGGGCGGGCGGACGCATCGTTGCGGTCGGCACGACTTCTCTCCGGTTGCTGGAAAGCGCCGTCGACGAAACCGGACGCATTGGCGCCTATGCGGGCGAGACGGACATTTTCATCACACCGGGATACCGGTTCCGCGCGTCAGATATGCTGATGACCAATTTCCACCTGCCACGCTCGACGCTGTTCATGCTGGTCTCGGCGTTCTCGGGGTTGGATAGGATGCACAGAGCGTATCGGGAGGCGATCAACGAGCGCTACCGGTTCTATTCTTACGGCGATGCCTGCCTGCTGTTCAGGGAACAGGACTGATATGGACGATGATCTGAATGCGATGGATCGGGTGACTCTCGCCGCCGAGGTGAAGAAGCTCCGCGCCGGCATTCGCGCGCACCGCGACGCAACCGGCCATGCTCTCTGCTGGCACCATCCGAAGCTGTGGTCGCTGCTGCCGGAAAAGATCGATCCGTCGATCGCAGTTCCGCCGTGGCCGAAGTTTCTGCGAGGCTGCGTCCGCTATCGGCAGTCGCTCGACGAACAAGCGCCGGGTGCGCCGATCCACGACAACGAGTTCGATGACTAAGCCGTTCGGTTTTCGGTTGCTGGAGACTGACGGCTCCGCTCGAACGGGGCAGATCCGTACGCCGCGCGGGATCATCCGTACACCGGCTTTCATGCCCGTCGGGACCGCGGCAACCGTCAAGGCGATGTTTCCCGATACGGTACGCGAAACGGGTGCAGACGTCGTTCTCTGCAACACCTATCACCTGATGCTGCGGCCGGGTGCCGAACGCGTCGCGCGGCTGGGGGGCTTGCACCGTTTCATGGGCTGGGACGGGCCGATCCTTACCGACTCTGGCGGGTATCAGGTGATGTCGCTGGCGAAACTGCGAAAGCTGAGCGAGGAGGGCGTCACGTTCCAGTCGCATATCGACGGCGCGACGCATGTGCTTACGCCGGAACGCGCGGTCGAAATCCAGAACCTGCTCGGCAGCGACATACAGATGCAGCTCGACGAATGCACGCCGTTCCCCGCGACCCGCGAGGAAGCGGCGATCTCGATGGAGTTGTCGCTGCGCTGGGCGCGCCGGTCGAAGGACGCGCATGCCGCCAGCGCGTCGCCGCATGCGCTGTTCGGGATTGTGCAAGGGGGTGTTTATCAAGATCTTCGTGCGCGCTCGGCCGAAATGCTGACCGGGATCGGTTTCGATGGATACGCGATCGGTGGTCTCGCCGTCGGCGAGGGGCAGGGCGCGATGCTCGAAGTGCTGGACGCGACAGCGCCGTTGCTGCCGCGCGACCGGCCACGTTATCTCATGGGCGTCGGCACACCCGAGGATCTGCTGCTCGCGGTCGCGCGCGGCATCGACATGTTCGATTGCGTGATGCCGACACGGGCAGGACGGCACGGCCTCGCCTTCACGTGGAGCGGTCGCGTCAATCTCCGCAACGCGGTTCATGCCGACGACGACCGGCCCCTCGATCCGGACAGTTCATGCCCCGCGGCGCAGACGTCCCGCGCCTATCTGCATCATCTGGTTAAATGCGGCGAGCATCTCGCGGCGATGCTGCTCACCTGGAACAATGTCGCGTTCTATCAGGAGCTGATGACGCGCGCACGGGAAGCCATCGCCGCCGGGAGCTATGCGGCATTCACGGATGATACGCTCGCGCGGCTCGCGCAAAAGGAATCGTTAGAAGAGAGCGATGTATAGGCGAAACGGACTTAGGCCCGGCCGCCATCCACAGGCTCGACAAAGCAGCGCTTCACACGCCAGCCGGCCGCGCCGGGCTGCCGTTCGACCTGGAACCGGGCGAGCCATTCCTGACCCTCGCTGTCGGTCAGGTAGACGACCTGGAAGGCGCGCAACGGATCCTGCTCAATCCCCGCCATGATGAAGCCGCGCACGTCCGCGATAGGCTTGGTCTGCTGGCCGATCGCGAACAGGAACGCCTCGGGGTGCGCGTAGAACGTCTGGGCGTCGGGCGTCAGGAAGTCGTAAGCAGCCTGCGCATTCCCCTGCGCCACGGCGGCGAGCTGCTTGCGGACGAGATCGGCGACCTGCTCGCGCTCCCACACGGAAAGCAGCGGCGAGCGACCGCGATCGGCCGCGCCTTTGGCGTGGACAGACTCGGCGCGTCCCGTGGATGCGGGGTCGCCGAGATGCGCCAATTGTTGCTCGGCCAGAACGGATTGACCCGCCCCCGCCGCAAAAACGACCAATGCCAGGACCGCGAGAACTCTCATGAGTTACCCCGTTGCGGTATGCCCCCCGGCTGCACCATGTTTACGCCATAATCGGACGATTCGGGAAGCCCAACTCGGTAACAATCTGTTAATTATTTTTGCTGTCAGTCTGGGTCGCCCGATGCGCCAGTCGTCCCTGCCAGGCGCACAGGAGCGGCGTCACGATCAGCTCCATTATCAGGGCAAAGGTCATTTCCGGGCCGGGCAGGCCTTCCGTGAACACGGCCGAAAGCCGCGCCAGCCCGCCGACAAACACGATCGCGGTCAGAAGCCGAACCGGCTCGGTCCTGTTTTCGATGCCGGGGATGAGCGACCAGAAGGCTAGCCCGATCCCGAGCAGCAGACCCGACAGATAGCGGAAATGGCTGTCCCCCGGGATGTGCGTTTCGGCCGGCACGGCGAACTCAGGACCCGTAACGATCCCGGCGAGCCCCGCGCCGATCGGAACGAGAGCAAGCACCGCCACGGCGCATTGCAACAGGCGGCGCTCTCTGGCGAAGGTCACGGTCACAGCTCCGGGGCCGGCGCTGGCGCCGGCGATTGTCCCCGCATGCGTTCGCGCAACAGCAGATAGAGCCCGGACGCGATAACGATCGCGCCCCCTACGAGCGTCCATGCCGTCGGAACGTCGCCGAACATGAGGTAGCCCAGGATCGTCATCGAGATCAGACCAACATAGACGAACGGCGCGAGCACGGGCGCCGGCGCGGATTGATGCGCGATGATCAGGAGATAATGGCCGATCCCTCCTGTTACGCCGAGGGACGCCAGGATGAACCAAACCCACGGATCGTCCGGCCAGGACCAGGCCACGACCGCGAAGGGGAGGCTGAGTAGAAGTCCCATCAGAGGCGAGTAGCTATTCGTGACTTCGGCAGGATCGTAGGCGGCCAGATAGCGCGTCGCGACGTTGTAAAGCGCGTAGGAGAGGGTCGCGGCAAAGGACAAGGTGACCGCCCAGTGGATGCCGCCAAAACCGGGACGCGTCACGACGATGGCGCCGAGAAAGCCTACGCAGATGGCCGCGAGCCGCCGCCAGCCGACCCATTCGCCCAGCAGCGGGCCGGCGATCGCGGCGACCAGCAGCGGAGTCAGGAAGAAGATCGTGATCGTCTGATCGAGCTGAAGATATTGCACTGCGACGAAATTGAAGGCGGTCGCCCCGAGCATGAAGACCGAACGCAAAAGCTGCAGGCCCGGCTTTTTCGAGCGGAAGGTGGGACGCATCCCAAGCAGCGGCCAGAGCAGGACGAGGCTGAAGACGACATGCCCGGCGAAGCGGATGAAGACGATTTCGGCGACCTCGATGTGCTCGATCTCGGCCAGATACTTCGCCGTCGCGTCGAGCACGGAGAAGCATACGGTCGCGCCGCACATCATCAGAATCGGGAAGAGCCGGCTGCGCGACGCGCCGGTTGGGATCGGTATCGGTGTCATGGAAAAGCTCGTGGACCGGGCCGGAACTATAAGCCGGTTCTCCGTAGTGCGCGAGACGCGGGCAGCGGGCCAGATTGACCCATGCGCCCCGCATCCCTATGGTCCGCGCAACCCAATCAGAGCCCGTAGCTCAGCCGGTAGAGCATCTGACTTTTAATCAGAGGGTCTCGGGTTCGAATCCCGACGGGCTCACCAACGTTTTCATAGAGTTAGGCTAGTTAAGCGCCGGGCTAGGCGATGGCTAGCAATCACATAGCAATCACAGCGAGCTATTTCGGCTCCGTTTCGCCAACCGGCGCGTAGCACAGCTCGCGGGCCTTCTCAATCACTTCACGATCAGGCCGACAGAGAAATTCTGCAATCTCGGCAGAGGTCATGCCGCATGGAGCGCAGGCGCTATCTTGGCGTGCTCATCCGTTCCGCCTGCACCTTGCAATTATTCTGGCGCTACGACCGCACACTCAGCGCTTCGCTTCGGAACTGTATTTACATCGACCATGTTCTATACCCAGTACCGGGAGTTTCTTGCATGAGTCGGAAAAAGGACAACCTTGAGGACGCATTTGCCGTATTCGATCAAATGCTTGCCGAGATGAAGAGCGACATCGAAGCGATGGATCAGATTCTGTTCGATCTCGAGTTGCGGTTCACACCCGATCGAATGGCTCCCAAAGGGGCGGCCGAAAAGGTGGTAGGCCGAGGTTCGTCGCATGGCGTGCCAAAATAAGGCCGCAGCCCGAGCAGTAGATGCCGTCTTGGTCCTCCACAAAAGGGGACATTCGAAGCATCTCGCTCCGGCAGTAGGGACATTTTAGCGCCGCGTCCTTCGCAGGCCACGGTACCCGATCGGGGTACATAGAACTCTCCCCACCCTCGTATCACCGACGCCATTATAAAATGCTTCTTGGTCCCGCTCCAGTGGTCGGCGCGGTAACCGCTCACCGTTAGAGCTATCCACCGTATCAGGTTGAGTTTCGGGCCGATCCGTTCGACCAGCTCCGCCTCAGCGCTGGATGCGGGATCGCTAAGGATGCGAAGAAACGCAGTGCAGGCAGTGTCACCGACGAGCGGACACGCATCTGTTTCCAGACGCGGGAGCAGGCCGAAGTTTTTCAACGGTGGGTGCCAGGGGGAACGCTGATATGCGTTTGCCGGTCCGCGCCGCGCTGAGACCGGCCGCCGGATAATAAGGACTAGCCGGCCAGCCACCACAACGCGAAGGCGATCAGCGCGACCGCAATGAGAGCGACAGGCGCCACCCGCGGCCATGGCAGGACGCGCCGCCATACGCGCTCGTCCTCGCGCCGTTCCCGTTCCTGCGGTCCCGTTTTTGACTTATCGTCGGCCATGCATGCTTCCTCCTCTGGATGGCCGTTTTGTCGCTTGCGCTGGCGCATCCGGGCCTCGCGCACTTGCCACGCGTCGGGTTTTCTCGGCCCGGCTACGGGCCTTGGCGCTGTTAATGTTCTGCTTCATCGATTCTTTCAGGTCAGCCATAATGTTGATGACCGAGCCTGTCGGCTGATCTGGGACTGAGGCGACTTCAGGAGTGCGATGTTCCAGCTTCGCGTCGATCAGCTCGCGTAGCGCCGCCTTGGTATTCGTCGGGGAAATCCTCGGCCCGGAATGGGCCGGCGCTGCGCCGCATAAGGTCGGACGCCAGCGCGACAGCCTCGGCGTCCGGCTCCGCGTCGCTGAGGTCCGCAAAAAAGCTTCCCGACTCCCGCAACTGGTTCGCGCTCCGCAATGTCTCCAGCAATAGGC
>JBKJVQ010000024.1:0-4389 GCA_046717125.1 Methyloligellaceae bacterium | reverse complement strand
GCATCAGGCAGCCAATCCGAAGCCGCATTTCTGACCATCGAAAAGGTGGTCAGGCGGAAATCTTCGGAAGCATGCTAATAAGGGATATCGCACGATCAACAAGGGAGCACCAAGGCGAGCGTGTTTTCGCTCGCCGTGGAGTTATGCCCCAGGATGAAGCGGAGCGTCGGCTCGTCCAGGAACTGGAACGCCTCGACTGGGAATTGGAGCGAACGGAATGTTTCAGTGCTCGGCCGCTCTTCAGGGATTGCGCCAGGCGATTCGTGCGTGAGTCGAGTATCATTAGCTACCGACACAAACCCGCATGAAAAGTCAATTCCAATAGAGGTATGAGCCTGAACGAAGCGGGTTTGGAGTGAGCTTCAAGCGGCATTCCTGGATCGTTTGTGAATGGAAGTAAAGAGCTTGTTGCGAGCTTCGTTTAGTCTGGCGGCCGCTTCGTTGTCTGACATGCTGTTGGCTTGGCGGCGTAAAGTTTCGAGCGTGATTCCCCGACGCAGGTACGGCGCGGTGTGGTCGAGGGTGGCGAGTTTCTCGAATGGAGTCATGACCAAGCGCTGTGGATAGCGTTTGCGGATCTTGCCCTTCGGGTCGGTAATGTCTTCGGCAAATAGACACGGCCGATGGAAATTGAGGTACGGGTTGAGGTGCTCGGCGCAGAACGCATTGACCGGTGTGGCAAAGCATTGCGGGATGTGAGCGTAGCCCAAATGCTTGCGAATGACGGCGCCGTTCTTGGTCTCCGCCAAGCCGTTGTCGTTGGAGTGGCGGGGCCGGGATTTGGTGAACTCCACCCGCAACTTATCGAGCATCTTGGCCACTTGATGATTGATGTACTCGGAGCCATTGTCGGCATGGAAGCCGAGAATGCGGAAGGGGAAGCCGGCGAGCAACGTTTCGATCACCGGCAGCAGATACGCCTCGCTGATCTTCTCGCAGGTGGCCACCAGCTCCCACTGGGTGAGACAGTCCACCGCGTTGATGTGATAGACGCCCTTCATCCCGTCCTGATCGCCCTGATGCACGCTGTCGATGCGGATGAAGCCCGGTCGCCCGTCCGGCGTGGGCGCGCGGCGCTCGCCGATGGCAACACGGGTGGCGTGGGTCTTGGTCCACTCCCGCCGGCGCTCGATGTAGCCGATGCGCTGGCGCAGGTTGTACAAATGCCCGTTCGAGATCGTCGCCAGGCGGCTGTAGCGGGCATCGCCATAGATCGCCAGCGCCCGCTGCATCAAGTGTCGGGTGGCCGGCCCAGAGAGCGTGCCGTGCAGCGTGTCGGTAGTCGCCAGCAGCGCCACGTCGGCATCGGTGAAGCGGCGGGCAAAGCCATGCGTCGGCGCGCGATAGCCCTTCTTGAGCGCTCCCACTCGGGCGCGCTTGATCAGCCGCACCAACTGCGGCCGCGAGTAACCAGTGGTACGCATCAGGTAGCGCATCACCAGCCCCTTGTCCGCTCGTTTGAGCCGGCCATAACGAAACCGGCGCAACACGCCCTCGATATGTCGGTAACGATCCTCGTCCTTGCCGCATCGCCGAAACTCGACCTCCGTCGTCCCTTCAACAAACTGCCGCAACTGCGGCAACGTTACCAACCGGTCTTCGTTCATATCGATCACCATGCCCCCGATGATCGATCCAGCTACCCCGCTTCAGGCTCATACCTCGTTGGAAACACGGACTCCCGTCCAGACTCATACCATATTGGAAAAGACTGTCTCGTGACACCTGCGCCGACTAGTACTACAATGCCGGGCCCGCAAGATACGCGCGCGCAACTTAATGTCACGTTAGGAGGGAGTTCATGAAAGGCAAGTTCCGCTTCAAGCTACTGGCATCTGCCGTAGCCGCACTCTGTATTGGTATGTCCGCTGGTATGTCGGGGAGCGCCGTTGCCGCTGTCGGGGACGGGGCTGCCGCAAAAGCCCGGTATCTGCCGGAACGTCAAAGCAAGGAAACCATCAAGGCCCGGCAAAAGTACTTCGGCTTCGACAACGTCAATCCGCGCACCGGCGCCGTGCGGACCGATCGCGTGATCATGTCGTGGGTTGGCGTGAGCACCTTCGCCGCGTCCTTCAAGGGTCATGTCGTCATGCTTGACGGCTATCTCGCGTATGCCCGTACCGGTACGTGGGGCAACAGCACGGAATACCTGGGCACCGATGCCAAGGAATACGCGACGATCAATCCGGTGGCCTACTTGTTCGGTCACGGACATAGTGACCACATGGGCCACCTGCCCGAAATCCTGAGCTATCTGCCGTCGCTCCCGATGTTCGGCGTCGAGGAGCATTGCAACGACATCAGGGCGCGCATGGCGCCGGCAGTTGTGAACTGCACTGCGATTGTCCCGGCTGGCGCGCAATTTGGAGCCCAAGCAGTCCTGCCCGCCAACCTGCTCCCCGGTGTCGAGCTCCGGGCGGTGAAGCATCCTCACTCGGCTCGTTCGCTTGATCTCGCCAACGATCCGCCGTTCTCAACCATGCAGGCGGTGGTGCGCCCCTGCATCGCCTACAGTCTGTATCCGCCGAATGGGTCTGAGCCGTCACCCTTTGGCGGTCCGACGAGTGGCGTCCTGAGCCTGGCGTGGCAGTTCAAGGTCGGGAACTTCGCGCTGGGATGGTCCGACACCACGGGCGACATCTCGGGGAGCAGGCCGGTGGCCGGACTGGGCACCGGGGCAGAGGTTGTGTCGGTTTTCCAGTCTTGGCCGCAGACGCACGTGCTGTTCGGATCGATCGCGGTGTCGCCGCGCCGGATCTTCAACCAGCACATCAACGCCATCGCGCCGCAGCTCTTCATTCCGATTCACCACGACCCGTGCGCATTCGACGTGAAGCGGGAACTGGACGATCAAATGAAGACGCTGCCCGAAGCGCTGAGGCCGCAAGTGTGGTACATCAGCGACCCGGGTGACTACGTCCGTCCGCTCGTTTTCGACCCCAACGCCGCCGGCTGGCAGTGAGCCCGGAGCACCTCGTGCTCTGAAGCAGCCGTTCTAGCTGCAAGTAAATGGCCCGGTCTGTTCGACGGGCCATTTACGTTAAAATGCGGCATTGACATTACAAAGCCTTCTCGTCCCTTCCTGTCCAATTACGTATTGAATTCACGACGTGCGCCTCCCGACTTGAAGTCGCGATCGATTCGATCGATTTGTTGTGACGGTTTGTTGTCAAACCACACGTCGTATCCGGCAGGGGAAAGGACCTCACATGATGCGTTGGATCAAATTCTCGATACTTCTCTTGGCCGCTTTCTTCGCGCAAAGCGCATTCGCGCAATCACCACTGGTCCGCGTGGTGGCCAACCATCTGGCCTGGCTCTATTCCACGGACGTGTCGGCGACTCTCAAATGCCCGACGGGATACTTTCCGATCGCGTACGCCGAAACGCCTCAATTTCCCTGGGATTTTCATAACGTTTATGCCCGTGACCTGGTGAATAGCAGCGGCGGTGTCGTTCCTCGGGCCACGCTGACGAGCGCGACCTCGCTCATGGGCGGCGGCGTATCGATGAACAACTATAACGAAGAGCATCACACGCACAATCTGGAAGCGAAGGTGATCTGCCTGTCGACGGCAGCAACGAGCGACAACACGTTCACCCTCGTCAAGTCTTCGATCAACATCGCCAGAACATCTGCCGGAACGGTCACCAATTTCTGCCCCGCCGATTCCCCTGTCGCACTCGGCGGCTTCAGCAATGGCGACGGACGTTTCCTGATGGATTACGGCTCGTCGCCTGTTTGAGGGGATAGCGCCAATCCCGTGCTGCTTTCGACATTGCCGGAAGGCCAGACAGGACCGCCCACGGGCTGGTCATCCAAGGTGTCCAACCCGAATCCAGTCACAGGCGCAACGATCACGGGATTTGTTGTTTGCGGTAAATCGCCCGGTTTGCAGACGTTCGTCTACTCCGCTCCGGTGCCGCGCGCATCGTTCTCCACCCGCACCCTGTTCTCCGTTCTGGCGCCGGTGCCCGACGGCTGGACTGCCGTTGGCAGTGGCTTCGATGGCGGACAATATGCCGAGTATTACACAACGGACGTGTGGATGTCCGACGGCAACCTGGTCGATATGATCCAGTGGTATCCGGTCAACGGCACGTACCTTTCCCCAACCTGTGCATGCGTCAACGCCTATGACCCCGGCAAAAACGTCGTGACCGGCTATGACTCCGGCACAGCCGAAGTCCGCGCGTTCTTGCAGCGAGCACGCGGCGACGGTCCGCCGAGTGGAACGGCACGTGCGTTCGCGGCTGTGCTGGCGGTGCCCAAAGCGTCTGTGCCGCCGAGCACAGTAACGATTGTCGAGTTTTATCACGCCGTGCTCGACCACTATTTCATTACGGCGATTCCAAAAGAGATCTCGGACCTCGACAGTGGCGTCCATG
>JBKJVQ010000023.1:0-2785 GCA_046717125.1 Methyloligellaceae bacterium | reverse complement strand
CCCAATTAGTGTTTTTGATACATCGCTAAGTCGGTTTGAACACCCCGTGTGAACTGCGGAAACCCAGCAATCACAACCGTTTAGCCGCGAGTGGGGACCATTTGGCTCTCCCCCAGGATATTCCGCTGTACATCCCCACGAATTGAGCCCGAGAACGAGCGCGCTGAGAAAAGCAAACCTGCGGCGATGGGTACGGAACCCCATGCGCGTGCGGCCTGTGTCGGCGGCGGCGGCGAGTTAGCAGCCGGCGGTGAAATTCGTCCTCACGTCGATTCGGCGCCGGCATTGGCAACTCCACAAACAAAAACTTTTGATGGGCTCGCTTCTGACTAGCATTCGCAGCGTGAGCTTAAACCTCGACAGCGATGCCGGCTCGGACGGCCGCCAAAAAAACATTCGACCTTGTTTGCGTAAAGGCGGGGGTCAGCCCGCGTCGCTGCTGCCAGGCATACCGACCCATCGATCGTCGGCGAGGATCGGCTGTCCGCTACCGCAAAGCGCAGCGCGGTGGATTCGCAAAGCTTCGACTAAAAGGCTACTGAGGCCTTCATCCCCGGTTGCCTCTACGTACCCAACCAATTGGCACCGCATTCGCGGGTTCCAGAATTTTTTCAAGTGATTGGCGACATCGTCGGCCGCAACCTCCCGATCTTCTTCCGTCTCGAAGAAGCCGGCGATTTGATTGGCCATGTGGATCAGACGATCGATTTTCATGGACTGCGTCCTAGTCGACGGGGGCGATATGGCGGCGTTCGAGTAACTCCTGCTGCTGTCTTGAGAACTCACGGTAGCGTTGCTGCCAAGCCGAGGGTTGGTTGACGTTGCTGACCTGGACGGCCGTCACCTTATATTCGGGACAGTTTGTGGCCCAGTCCGAGTTTTTCGTGGTGATGACGTTGGCTCCGGAATCCGGGAAGTGGAACGTCGTGTAAACGACGCCAGGTTGCATGCGTTCCGTGATGCGGGCACGAAGCACGGTCTCTCCGGCGCGACTGACGAGTCCAACCCAGTCGTTCTCCTTGATGCCCCTCTCTTCGGCATCGTGAGGATGTATTTCCAGACGATCTTCCTCATGCCAGATCACATTATCAGTACGGCGCGTCTGAGCGCCAACATTGTATTGCGACAAGATGCGACCGGTGGTGAGGATCAGGGGATATTTGCGGCTCGAGCGCTCGGGCGTCGGTTCATATTTCGTAATTGCGAACTTGCCCTTGCCGCGTACGAATTCCTCGATGTGCATCACGGGTGTGCCTTCAGGTGCAGCCTCGTTGCAGGGCCACTGCAGGCTCCCAAGTTTATCGAGCTTGCCATAATTCACGCCCGCGAAGGTCGGCGTGAGCCGCGCGACCTCGTCCATGATCTCAGACGCGTGCCCATAGTGCATCGGATAGCCCAACGCATTGGACAGCATGACCGTGACTTCCCAGTCCTCGTATCCGGCCAACGGCGGCATCACCTTGCGTACCGGCGAAATGCGCCGCTCGGCGTTGGTAAACGTGCCGCTCTTTTCCAAGAACGACGCGCCGGGAAGAAAGACGTGGGCAAACTTCGCGGTTTCATTGAGGAACAGATCCTGCACCACGACACACTCCAAAGCGGTCAATGCGCTCAAAACGTGTTGGGTGTCGGGATCCGACTGGGCAATATCTTCGCCCTGCACATAGAGCCCTTTGAAACTGCCGTCCAACGCGGCTTCGAACATGTTGGGAATGCGCAACCCCGGCTCGTCATCCAGCACGACACCCCATGCCGCCTCGAAGGCCGAGCGGGCGATGGGATCCGACACATGCCGATAACCGGGGAACTCATGGGGGAATGAACCCATGTCGCAGGCGCCCTGCACGTTGTTCTGTCCGCGCAACGGATTAACGCCGACCCCGACGCGTCCAATGTTACCGGTCGCCATCGCCAGATTGGCAATGCCCATAACCATCGTGCTGCCCTGACTGTGCTCGGTCACGCCGAGGCCGTAATAGATCGCGCCATTGCCTCCTGTCGCATACAATCTTGCCGCGCCCCGGACCAAAGCAGCCGGAACTCCCGTGAATTGCTCAACCGCCTCCGGAGAGTTTTCGGGGGACCTGATGAAGTCCCGCCATTTCTTGTACTCGCGCATATCGCAGCGCGCGGAGACAAATTTTTCGTTGGTTAGACCCTCAGTAACCACCACGTGGGCCAGGCTGTTGATGAGCGCAACGTTGCTGCCGGGCCGAAGTTTGAGATGGTATTGCGCCTCGATATGCGGGGACCGCACAAGATCAATGGTGCGCGGGTCCACAACGATAAGTTTGGCGCCTTGCTGCAGCCGTCGCTTCATCTGCGAGGCGAACACAGGGTGGCCGTCCGTCGGGTTGGCACCGATGACGACGATAACATCGCTGATCATCACCGAGTCGAACGGCTGGGTTCCCGCAGACTCCCCCAGCGTCACTTTTAGGCCATACCCTGTCGGTGAGTGGCAGACCCGTGCACAGGTATCGGTGTTGTTATTGCCAAAAGCGGCGCGAACCAGTTTTTGGACGAGGTACGTTTCCTCGTTGGTGCATCGAGACGAGGTGATGCCGCCAACCGACCCGCGGCCATATTTGGCTTGAATCCGCTTCAGCTCGGAGGCGGCGTGATTGATGGCCTGATCCCAGGACACTTCGCGCCAACGATCGGTGATCTTCTCGCGGATCATGGGTTTAGTGATACGATCGGCGTGGGTCGCGTAACCGAACGCGAACCGGCCTTTTACACAGGAATGCCCGTGATTGGCTTGACCGTCGAGGTTCGGCACCAT
>JBKJVQ010000022.1:0-3172 GCA_046717125.1 Methyloligellaceae bacterium | reverse complement strand
TTCGCTCGCCCTGCAAAGCAGGCAGCTGATCCGCTGCCAAGTTCAATAGGGGCCAAATGTGCTGAAATTTTTCATCCATAAGTACATCGAAATCAAACATTGCTGCTGCCGGAATGCCAAGCTTGCGAAGAGGGCTGACGATTCTCGGAATGGTCTGCTAGTTCTGAGCATTCATGAAGAGCGAGTCACTGATGCCCCGGCCGGCTTGCTGTAAGCGGTAGTTAACCTCCTCGTAAAAAGCGCAATCAGAATCAGCTTCACAAACGATAACTGCTCGATGGAAGAGAGCACGCAACGCGTTGGCCGAGCGCAAGAGTGGGTCGTTCATTAAGCCGATAATCTCAGCGGGCTCTATAGAGCGGGCGGTGGGTGAGTTGGCCGCATAAGTAAGCCTCACGATGCGCAGTTCGGGCGTTGCTTGAATGCAACCCATGAGAAACTCTGAACTGTGAGTCGCGACGATAAGCGATGCATCGCGATCGCGGGCGGTTGCGGAGAGCACAGTTCCGACCCGTCGAGCTAATGTCGGATGCAGGAATGCTTCGGGCTCATCAATAAGCAAGATGCGATGGGGTACGCTCATCACGGCCGAAACCAACCCAACCGAAGTGCGAACCCCGTCGCCAAGCTCGGGAATAAGAGACGCGTCTTTGTGAAAGGCTCGCGCGGCAGCATCGAGTGCCTGTTCCTCAGCATTGTTCAGCGGCTTGCGATCACTGAGCAGAGCCCGAAATTGCGTCATCTTCAGTAAACTGTCTGACTTTTTCACGGCTGGCATCACTTACAAACAGAGCCCACAGGTGGTTGCGGGGCGGTGCCTCTAGGCGTGAACAGCTTCACGAAGACCTGACGCAGAGGTTGTTCATCCGCGTTGTCAAACCAAGACTTCAGATGCTGCTCGATACTGCTCATGCAGCGTATCCTCTTCTTGTCTGATGACTGGCCGGCTGACCTAAAATCTATCAGGCGAGGGCATTTGATTCGGCGGCGGCGGAGCCTCATGCCCCCTGATCATCGTCAGTAAGTCCAGCGTATGAGGTCGGCAAGAAAAGGTCGGCCGATGCGAGCACTTTAAAGGTAGGGTTCTGGCCTTGGCACCAAGCCTCGAGTTCACGCAAGGTGATGCTTTTTCCGCTGTTATTGGGGCCGACCAAGACGGTCACATGGGGGATGTCAACCGACAGCGGAGCTGTTCCCGGTTTGCTTCCCACACGAAATTTGAGTTGGCGAATGCGCAACTGAGGCATGGCGGATCATTGTTTGACTTGAAACATGGCACAGATTGGATATTCGGCATCGGCAGGTGACGGCAGAGTAATAATCCCAACTTTGGCCAGTCGACTAATTCTCTATCGCGAATCACATAATCTCCCCCCATGGAGACGTTCCGCCCCTTCATCGAAACCGTCGGCTCGCTGCTCGATGCGCTCGGGGTCGCGCTGAATCGCGCTGGGCCTCGTCTATGCGCTGTCGCGGTTCCTCGTCGGGCTGACCATCCCGGACGCCTACAAGGTGCTGCGTCAGAATATCGGCCGCGCCATCCTGCTCGGCTCGAAGTGCTGCTCGCGCCGATAAAGCTCGTCCTCTATCATCGTGTCGAACGATTGGCCGCCTCGACCAGATCCTCCACCATCGCCGCAATCAGCGCCTCGCCTTTCTCGGCCGTCGCCAGCGTCGGATCGCCGAAACTGCCGCTGGCGCTATAAAGCGGCGACTGAGGATCGAGCGATAGTGGACCTGGCTTGGACCGCTGCTTATGCAAGGCCGGGGCGGCGCGGCTGGGGTCCACGCGCTCCGGCGCAAGCGCCAGCATGATCGACGTCTCGACCTCGTCGGCATGTGACCCATGTTGCTGCTGCAGCGTCTCGACGATCTGCCTCACTCGGGGGCCGGCATAAGGCGTCAGATGCCGCACGCGGCGAGGCGAAACGCACGTCCCGATGGCGTCGTCCACGGGAGCAATCGTGCTGACGCCCGTATCGAGGACGAGCAGCCGCTTCACGCCAAATCCCAGGATGCCGTTGAGGATCTCCCGTATCATCAATCCAAACGTGCGGCGGGTCAGGCTGATCGAGCCGGCATAGGCGGTGAAGGCCGGGTAGAACCCATAGGTGACCGTCGGCCAGATCAGGGCGTCGATCCGTTCCGCAAGACGATTTGCCAGAAAATCGGCCTGGATACGATCCGTGTCCAAAGGCAGATGCAGCCCGTGCTGCTTTGCGCCGGCGCCGATGGGCAAGATCGCAGTCGCGCCGGCTTGGATGCGCGCCGCGACAGTATCCCAGGTCATGTCGCCGAGCCTGTTTACGTCTTTCACGGTTCCTCGCGACAATTGCCGAGGCAAGGCCTACATATACGACGCCAGCCGGCCGGGCGGCCGCTCCGCTTGCGGAGAGGAAAGTCCGGGCTCCACGGAAACACGGCGCCGGATAAGGTCCGGCGGGGGCAACCCCAGGGATAGCGCCACAGAGAGCAGACCGCCTGCGCATGTGTATCGAGTGGCGCGGGTAAGGGTGAAAGGGTGCGGTAAGAGCGCACCGCGCCTCTGGCGACAGAGGCGGCATGGCAAGCCCCGCCGGGAGCAAGACCAAATAGGGACGGCGCGGCGGAAGCAATTCCGCCAGCATGTTTTCGGGCCAGCCGTCCGGGTAGGTTGCATGAGGCGCGCCGCAAGACGCGTCCCAGATGAATGGCCGTCACGGGCAGGGAAACCTGCGCGGACAAAACCCGGCTTACAGGCCGGCTGGCATTTTTTTACACTCCTATGAATGAGGAGCGGATCAACGGGACGTGAGTAACCGCAGCCGCGCGGCAGGCGAATAGTGAGCATCCGTCCAACCCGGAGACGAACGCCATGTCCGCCTTGACCGACCTCCTGATAGGCCTTCCCGAAAGACTGTCGCGGCCGCTTGCCTGGCTGCCGCCACTGATCGCGCGCATCGTGGTCGGATGGGTGTTCATGTGGACCGGCTGGGCGAAGCTAACCAATCTGCCGTTGATGATCGAAAACTTCACCGGTTGGGGTATTCCCGCGCCGGAGATCATGACGCCGTTCGTGTCGGGCGTGGAGTTCGTCGGCGGCGCGCTGCTGCTGCGCGGACTGTTCACGCGCATTGCCGCCGCGCCGCTTGCCATCGTCATGCTGGTTGCGTTCTACGCCGCGAAATGGGCG
>JBKJVQ010000021.1:0-3106 GCA_046717125.1 Methyloligellaceae bacterium | reverse complement strand
CCTTGCGAATGGTGCCGGCGTCGGCCTTCGCGGGATCGGTCGCACCCATCAGCGTGCGCCACTTCTTGATGGCGTCAGGCGCCTCGAGCACCAAGGCCACAATGGGCCCAGACGCCATGAATTCAGTGAGCCCTGTGAAGAAGGGGCGCTCGCGATGCACCGCGTAAAACCCCTCGGCTTCCTTCTGACTGAGGTGTAGCGTCTTCATGGCACGGATCGTGAAGCCAGCGTCCTCGATTCGTTGAAGGATCTTACCCGTGTAGCGCTTCGATGTTGCATCCGGCTTAATGATGGCGAATGTGCGTTCCATAGAATCGGCAAATTATATAGGAGTTCGCGATGAGTATTCAGCCAGCGGCCCCCAAACACGTTGACCAGGATGAGAGCAAGGGTGCGGTGGAGGGTGACCGTCCCACGGACAGACAGCAGGGTAACGACAACGCGGACCAGCCGCTGGGTGCCGACGGCAAGCCGGTCGATCGCCTCGCGATCGCGGAAGACGTCATCGGCGCGAATGCGGATCAGACTCAGGGTTGAGAGGGTGCGTTGAGTGCGTTAGGTGCGAAAAAGGCCGCGTGATTAGCGCGGCCTCTTTAATTAGCGAAGTGATTCCATGATTTCGTCCAACGCCGCCTTCGGCGGCCGCGTCCGCTCGAGCGGCAGCGATGCCAGCGGCTCCTCGACAATATTCAACTGACGGAGGAAGTCATCGCGATCGGGCTCGATTTAGATGATGCCCGTTGCGAACTCGCCGCGCCGCGCCGTCTCGTGCAGCTCGCGCATCGCCGCAAGTTTGTCGGTCGGGTCGTAGGACTCTTCCAGTTTCTTCAACAGCAGGCGCGACCCGTCGTGCATCTTCACTTCCTGCGTCGTCCCCGGATCGTAGTCCACTGAAATATCATCGAAGAACGGCACGAAGCTGACTTCCGTGAGCGGATCGTCATGGTCCTTCACGTAGGCGTAGCTCTTCGTCGAGCCTTCGTGATCGTTGAATGTGACGCACGGGGAGATGACGTCGAGCATCACGGTGCCGCGATGGCTGAGCGCGGCCTTCAGCAGCGCGAGCAGCTGCTTCTTGTCGCCCGAAAACGATCGCGCCACGAATGTCGCGCCAAGCTGAATGGCGAGCGCGCACGTGTCGATCGGCTGCAGATCGTTGACGACGCCGCTCTTGAGCTTCGAGCCGAGGTCGGCGGTCGGTGAGAACTGCCCTTTCGTCAGACCGTAGCAACCGTTGTCTTCGATGATGTAGATGATGGGCAGGTTGCGGCGCATCAGATGCACGAACTGGCCGATGCCGATCGCCCCTGTGTCGCCGTCGCCGCTGACGCCAATCGCGATGAGCTTCTGGTTGGCGAGCATCGCGCCCGTGCCGACCGACGGCATGCGGCCATGGACGGCGTTGAAGCCGTGCGAGCTGCCGAGGAAATATGCAGGGCTCTTGCTCGAGCAGCCGATACCCGACAGCTTGACGACCTGCTTGGGGTCGACCCCCATCTCATAAAACGCGTCGATGATGCGCTCGGAAATCGCGTTATGTCCGCAGCCGGCACACAGCGTGGTCTTGCCGCCCTTGTAGGTCTGCGGTTCGAGCCCGATACGATTAACCTTGATTGGAGTCGCCATTATTCGCCACCTGTCATTGAAGAGGCCGAGGCAGGCGTGTCCTTCCTGGCCACTTCGAAACCTTCCTGCGAGAGGATGTCGTCGCTGACGCTGCGCGCGTCGATCGGCAGCCCGTTGTAGTGCAGCACGCTGCGCATCTTCGCGACGCGCTCCGGCGAGAGCTCCAGTTTCATCAGCATCGCCAGCTGCCCGTCCCGGTTCTGCTCCACGACATACACCCGCTCGTGTGCGTCGATAAAGTTCAGCAGATCCTCGGTGAACGGATACGCGCGCATGCGCATGTAGGACGTGTGCACCTTCGTCTCTTCGAGCAGCTGATCGCGGCATTCGGTAATTGCCCAGTGCGACGTACCGTAGCCGATGATGCCGATCTTCGCTTCCTTGTTCGTTTCGACAATCGGCGCCGGCACGAACTTCCGCGACGTCTCGAACTTGCGGCTGAGACGATCGACGTTCTCCACGTAATCGTCTGGACGCTCGCTGTACTGCGCCTTCGGATTGTGGCCCGAGCCGCGCGTGAAGAACGCCGGCATCCCGTCGCCGGGAACCGTGCGGTAGGCGATGCCGTCGCCATCCACGTCCTTGTAGCGGCCCCAATCGCCAAGCTTCTTCAGAATCTCGGGCGTCAGCAGCTTGCCGCGATCGATTGGCTTGGTCGGATACTCGAAGCCGTTCGACATCCAGTTGTTCATGCCGAGGTCCAGGTCCATCATCACGAAGATGGGCGTCTGGAACCGCTCGGACAGGTCGAACGCCTGCATCGCCATCTCGTAGCACTCTTCGACCGAGCTTGGGATGAGGAGGATGTGCTTCGTATCACCATGTGAGAGGAACGCCGTGCTCAGCAGGTCACCCTGCGCCGTGCGTGTGGGCAGACCCGTCGAGGGGCCGACGCGCTGCACGTCGAAGATCACCGCAGGCGTCTCGGCGTAATAGGCGAGCCCGGCGAATTCCGACATGAGCGAGATGCCAGGGCCCGCGGTGGCCGTCATCGCACGTGCACCCGCCCAGCCCGCGCCGATGACCATGCCGAGCGACGCAATCTCGTCTTCGGCCTGCACAATCGCGAACGTCGCCTTGCCTGTCTCTTTGTCCATGCGGTACTTGCGCATGTACCCGATCAGCGATTCGCACAGCGATGAGGACGGCGTAATCGGATACCACGCCACGACCGTGACACCGGCCATCATGCAGCCGATCGCCGCGGCCGCGTTCCCTTCGATGAGAATCTTGCCGGCCGTTTCGTTCATCCGCTCCATGTGAAACGGATCCTGCTTCGTAAAATTCGCTTCGGCGTACTCAAAGCCAGCCTTGAGCGCTCCCGCGTTCAGGGTGACGGCCTTCGCTTTCTTGCCGAGCTGCTTGGTGAGCGCCTGCTCCATCACACCCATGTCGATGCCGAGCAGTTTCGCGAGCACACCGTCGTAAATCATGTTGCGCACGAGGCGGCGCAGCTTGGCGTCTGGGCACACGGCCGCGA
>JBKJVQ010000020.1:0-8739 GCA_046717125.1 Methyloligellaceae bacterium | reverse complement strand
AGGGTCCGAATGAGGCCGCAACCAGAAGCGCCGCCAGCAACGCAGGCGCAAGCCGGATATCCCGCCCTAAGTCCGCGACGGAATAAAGAGCGGTCGCGACCGCGAGCCAAACGCCCGCGAGAACCAGAAGATAACGATCCGGTGTCACACCGTACTCATCGATCCGGACATAAACGGAGATTGCGTACAGGATCAGGGCCGGCGCCAATATCAGCGGCCAGAGGCGCCAATATGCACGTTGACGCCGACATTGCGCGCCGGGTAAAGCAGATACATCGCGGCGAAGCCGATGCCGCCGTAGCCGAGAACCATCATCGCGATCTGGCCCTTCGGCAGCACCCCGTCGATCGCGATCTTCGCACCGTACGCGTAGAGTATCGCGGTGTAGATGAGGAGCAGCGGCACGAGCAGATATGCGACGGCTGCGGTGACCGCGCGGACCACGAGTTCTCCGCGATTTCCTTCCACCGCGTTCTCGTCGAAGTCGCGCGGCATCGCTGCGAGCCAGGTTGCTGGCAGGACGCCGGCGAGCGCGATCTTCCAGATCTGTACGTAGACGGAGTCCTACACGATTTCGCCGAACAGTATGTTCAGTGTCAGGACGATCAGCGCTGCCCCTCCGCCGAGCACCAGAGCGCAAGCGAGTGCGAAGCCGGCTGCGAGCCAAAGCCGGTAGTTGGACTGCCAGAATCCGAGATTGTTGGCCGGCCCGGAAGCGGATGGGGCAAGACCAATCATCAGGAGCGCAATCGCGTACAGAAGCGCCTCATCGAAATGGTGGTCGAAATAGTACGAGACGATATAGACGGCCGCGCCCAGAGACAGTGACAGCGCGAGCCGTATGGAAAGCGGCCACTGCCGTGCCTGGGTGAAGAGCTCGACTGCCACAACAACCAGAAACGTCAATCCGATCGACTTGAGAGCTTCGTGGGGGGCGAAATGCAGCTCAGGATCGCGCCGGTCACTTAGGAGGATCAGGAGTGCGCAACCGATCAGGAAAAGGGGCACAGGAAATCGAGCCGCGACGTCCTCGATGGCCGCTATGCCAAACCTGCTTCGTGTCATTATCGCGCGCATGGGGGATTGCTCGCGGTCAAACTAGGTGCAATGCCCCGGTCGATCAATTTTTCCGTGCACAGCCTTAATACAGCGCTCGATCAGCGCGTCGTAATCCGTCCCCGCCTCCTGCGCCGCTGCGGCGAAGCCGGCATCGGGCGACAGCGCTGGATTGACGTTCACTTCGAGGATGAACGGATTGCCTGCGTCGTCGACGCGGAAATCGACGCGGGCATAGCCGCGCAGATCGAATAATTCCCAGCTGTCGCGCGACATCCCGGCAAGTCGTTCAGCAAGCGCGCGGTTTTCAAGTTCCAGCCCGAAGCGGCGGGGCGTGCCGACAAAAACCGCGCTACCCGGGGCCCACTTTGCGTCGTAGCCAACGATGCGAGCCTGGCCGGCGTCGAAGCTGACGAACTCGATCTCGGCGATGGGAAGGACACGCAAACCCTGCCCTGTCTCCAGCAGCGCGATGTTGAGCTCCCGCCCGTTGACAAAGCCTTCCGCAAAAAACGGTGTGCCGTATCGCTCGGCTCGCGCGGCAATCTCGGCCGCAGCGCCCGCGCCATCGATGACGGACTCATCGTCCATGCCCAGCGAGCCATGCTCGATGTCGGCCTTGACGATGACGCGCCCCTCCGCGTGCTTAGCATCCCGCTCATCCCACCAATCGGGCGTCGGCAGTCCGGCGGCGCGTAAGCTCCGCTTGGTTTGAGTCTTTGAGAGGGTCGACAGCCAGGCGGACGATCCACCGCCTGTAAATCTCAAGCCAAGATGTTCGAGCACGAGCGGCGCGAGCGGCGCGAGCCGGCAATCGCCATCGATCGCATCGACCAGATTGAAGACGCAAAGCGGGTTCTGCGCGTGAAGTTCTTCAAGCGGTGACAGGTCGAGCCCAAGATGCACGATGCGGGTCTCATGGCCGAGGCGCGTGAGCGCTTCCGCGACAGCCTGTGCTGCGAGGATCGTGTCATGCTCGTCGGGACGGTCGGCGGCCGCCCCATGCAGGACCGGGACAAAGCCGCGTCCGGCCATCAAAGCATGATGCCGAAAAGCGGGAAGCGGGTTTCGGACAGCATCATGCTTTGAACCTTTGATCGATCAAGGTCATGATTTCGGGTTCGGACCAGAAATCATCGTGATCTATGCGATCGCCTTTGCACGCTTCCTGTCGCGGCGCGAGAGACCGTAGCGCCCGGAAGCCGCGTCTAGGATCATGCCGATCAGCGCCTCATGGCCGATCCCGTTCTGCGCGGCGAGGATCGGCAAGTCTGAATGGCTCGGATGCAGCCCCGCAAGCGGGTTGGCTTCGAGGAACACCGGCTCACCCATGTCGTCGCAGCGGAAATCGATGCGCGCTGCGTCGCGGCATTGCAGCGCGCGATAAGCGATCAGCGCGAGTTGCCCGGCCCGCCGCGCCGCCTCGTCGCCGGCCCGCGTGTAGGTGACGAGTTCTTCCGACAGCTCCTTGTTGGCGAGCGAGTAGACGCCCTGCTCCGCGCCCGTGTTCATCGTGATCTCGCAGACGCCAACGACACGCGCGGCGTAGCCGTTGCCGACCACGCCCACCGTGAACTCGCGCCCCGGCAGGAAGCGCTCAATCAGCGCGGGCTGACGAAACCGGATCAGGATGCTGTCGACCGCCGACTTCAGCTCCGCTGGCGATGCGACCATCGATGCGCGCTCGCAGCCCTTGCCGGTGCCTTCGGCAAGCGGCTTCACGAAGGCAGGGAAGTCCTCCCAGTCTTTCACCTCATTGACACTGCTTTCCACGACGGCAAACGACGCCGTCGGCACGCCTGCGTCGCGCACGATCCGCTTCGCCCAGGCCTTGTCGAGCGAGGCCGCCATGGTCAGCGGATCAGAAAACACGTAGGGCTGATCGAACAGCTCGCACAGGGCGGGAACCTGTGCCTCGCGCGACCGGCCTTTCAGCCCTTCCGCGATCGAGAACACAAGATCGAAACGCTCCCCCGCGACGAGGCGGGCGGCGAGTGCCTGCCCGCGCCCGATCCGCACGACATCGCAACCCGCGGCGCGGATCGCATGCTCCAGCGCATCGATCGTTGCCGGCGAATCAAACTCGGCGATCTCCTCCTCGGAGAAGCCCAGCGCGCGATATTCGTCACGCAGATCGTAGACGAGGCCGATGCGCATGAGGTTATGCCGCCTTGCGCACGCGGCCGCGCTTCTTCACCGGCGCTTCGACTTCGGGATCTGTATAGCGATACGACTTGCCCTCGAAATTGCTGAGCACGAGATCCTCGCCGTCCCGGCCCTGCACGTAATTCGGCAGGAGCGGAATCTTGCCGCCACCGCCAGGCGCGTCGACGACATAGGTCGGCACCGCATAGCCGGTCGTGTGGCCGCGTAGGCCGCGCATGATCTCCAGTCCCTTCCGGATTGATGTGCGGAAGTGCGATGAGCCGGTGATCGGGTCGCATTGGTAGAGATAGTACGGCCGCACGCGCCGCATCAGCAGCCCGTGATAAAGCGTCTTCAGGGTTTCGACCTCGTCGTTGACGTCTTTGAGCAGCACAGTCTGGCTGCCGAGCGGAATGCCGGCATCAGCCAACCGCGCGGTCGCCTCGGTCACTTCCGGCGTCAGTTCGGCGGGATGGGTGAAGTGGATGCTCATCCACAGCGGATGATGCTTCTTCAGCACGCGTGTCAGCGCCCGCGTCACGCGCATCGGCATCACGACCGGAACCTTCGTACCGAGGCGGACGAACTCCACGGACTTGATCGCGCGCAGGCGGCCGAGCAGATAGTCCAGCCGCTCGTCCGACATGGTGAGCGGGTCGCCGCCCGAAATGAGCACGTCGCGGATTTTTGGGTTCGCGGCGATGTATTCGAGCGCCTGGTCCCATTGCGAGCGGCTGAACGAATATTCGCCGCCCGGCTCGCCGACCATGCGCGAGCGCGTGCAATAGCGGCAATAAGTCGAGCACGTGCCGGTCGCGAGGAACAACACGCGGTCGGGATAGCGATGCACGAGGCCCGGCACCGCCGTGTGCCCGTCCTCGCCGAGCGGGTCATCCGCCTCACCCGGCGTCTTGAGATACTCCTCGCCGACGGGAATATGCGTCCGCCGCATCGGCTCGTCGGGATCGTCGCGACTCATCAGGCTCGCGTAATAGGGCGTGATACCGACGGGGAGCGAACCCTGATGCGCGGCGACGGCGGCGCGCTCGTCGTCCGAGAGTAAGAACAGGCGTTCGAGCTCGGCCAGCGTGCGGACGCGAGTGCGTAGCTGCCAGCGCCAGTCGTTCCAAAGTTGGCTATCGACGTCGGAATAGAATCGCTTGCGAAACGCCTTCGCAGACGGGCCCTGCGGAAAACGCTCTGCCTTCGGCTCAATCGCATGCACGCGCGCTGACGGTGCGGCGGAAGCCGTCTGGATTAACTGATGCGATTGTCGGGTGGAGCTTGGTTCTGTCGTGTCGCCACGACTGGGCGGCTCTGCGGGCTCGCCGGACAAAATGTCCATCGGGTGATTATCTCCCAGCTTCGGATCCTCCGGGCCGTCGCGCGAGGACCGTCGATTCTGCGCCCTCCGAAGCGGGGGTTATTTCAGCGCAGAGAATCCGAATTTCAAGTAAATGTTGCGATCTCTCCGCCGTAATTTTGACATTTGGCGGCGATGAGGACTTGGCCGCCCCGATCGCAGCCCGGCAATGCTCGAAATTGGCCGTATTTTAGATGGGAGTTGCGACGGATTTCGCCGTATTGGAGGTGTCAGCCGCCACCTCTGTTCTCCGTGCGGCTCAGCGCCGGCGTAGAACGGCGACGAAGAACCCGTCCGTGCCGTGACTCGCGGGTGTGAGCTGCAGGAAGTCGTCCCCCCCGATCGCCGACGACGGCGGTTCAGAGTCGAACAATTCGCGCCATTGCTTAGCACTCGGAACGATACTGAAGCCCTCGGTCCGATCCAGAAAACTGCGCACCTGATCGATATTTTCCGCAGGCAGCACGGAGCACGTGACGTAAACGAGCAGGCCTCCGGCCTTCACGAACTCTGCACCCCGGTCAAACAAGGCGGCCTGCTCTGTGATACGCATCTCCATCTGCGCCTGCGTCAGCCGCCATTTCGCATCGGGTTTGCGTCGCCATGTGCCCGACCCCGTACAGGGTGCATCGATCAGCACAATGTCCATTCGCTCATGCATGGCATCCAGCGCGAGCCCATCGCCGGCAGCGATGACCTGAGCGTTGCGCACGCCCGCGCGCTTCAGCCGCTCGAAGATCGGTCGCAGGCGATGGCGGTCTGAATCATAGGCATAGATCTGGCCCTTGTTCTCCATGGACGCGGCCATCGCCAGCGTCTTGCCGCCGGCCCCCGCACACAGATCGAGGATTTGCATCCCGGGCGCGGCGCCTGTCATGATCGCGGCAATCTGCGAGCCCTCGTCCTGCACTTCGAACCAGCCCTTGCCATGCGCGGGCTCCGCCTCCACATGCGGCGGCTTGCCGGGGCCACGCGCATGCGCGATGCGCAGTCCGACCGGCGACAGCTTCGTTTCCACAGGATCGAGCCGCGACAGAGCGCGCGCGACCTTGGCGCGATCCGCCTTCAGCGTGTTGACGCGCAGATCGACCGGGGCGCGCTGGGCCAGCGCCGCGCCCTCCTCCGCAGCCCGCGAGCCGAACGCCGCCTCGAATTGCGGTGCGAGCCATGCGGGGAAATCTCCCCTTACATGGGCGGACGCATCGCCCGGCAATTCCCGCAGAAGCGCCGCCCGCTCTTGATCGGTCAGCGACGACGGCGCATGCGGCCCGCCATCGGCAAGCGCCGCGACATCATCAACGCTAAAGCCCCAAACGAGATGCAGCGCCCCTAGCGCCGCGGCGCGGGGGCTGTCGTCGCCCATGACACAGGCGATCGAGGATTTCCGC
The DNA here is from genome assembly GCA_046717125.1 of Methyloligellaceae bacterium. Classification (GTDB taxonomy): domain Bacteria; phylum Pseudomonadota; class Alphaproteobacteria; order Rhizobiales; family Methyloligellaceae; genus JBKJVQ01. The sequence goes on along the minus strand of JBKJVQ010000020.1, from coordinate 2,787 downwards.
CGCAGCGCATCGAACACGAGATTGCCGATCGCAGCGCGGTCGCCCGATCCCGCGAAGCGGTGCGCCCTGCCCCAATCCGCCAGCGCTTCACTCGCCGGCCTGTGCCGCATCCCGATTTCGCCAAGCACCTCGATCGCGGCCTCGACCCTTCCGCCGGCTTTCATGATTGCTGCACACCTATCGCTCGGTCGGATCGAGGCCCATTTCGCGGAAGCGTTCCGGGTCCTCGCCCCAACGCTCGCGGACCTTCACGAATAGGAACAGATGGATTTTCTGCTCGGCGATTTCGGCGATGTCTTTGCGCGCCGACATCGAAATCTCCTTGATGGTCTGGCCCTTGTGGCCGAGCACGATGGCCCGCTGGCCGTCCCGTTCGACGAATATGGTTTGCTCGATCCGAACGCTGCCGTCATGCAGAAGCTTCCAGTCCGTGGTCTCGACGGTCAGCGCATAGGGCAATTCGTCGTGCAGGCGGATCATCAGTTTTTCGCGCGTGATCTCTGCCGCGGCCTGACGCAGTGGCGCATCCGTGAGCTGATCTTCCGGATAGTGCCACGGCCCAGGCGGTGCGGCCTTGGCGAGCCCCTGTTTCAACGTGTCGATGCCGTCGCCGGTCAGCGCCGAAATCATCAATGTTTCGGCAAAGGATGCGCGCGCATTCAGCTCCGACGCCAGCGCCAGCAGATCCGGCTTCTTCACGCGGTCGATCTTGTTGAGGACAAGCATAACGGGATGGGTGATCTCCGGCATGCGCGACAGCATCGCTTCGACGTCCTCGTCCACCCCCCGAGCCGCGTCGACCACGACAAGGGCGATGTCCGCCTCCGCCGCGCCGTCCCAGGCGGCCCGCACCATGGCCCGGTCGAGCTTGCGCTTTGGCGTGAAAACGCCCGGCGCGTCGATTAGGACGATCTGCGCGTCGCCTTCGATGAAGATGCCGCGCAACGGCGCGCGCGTCGTCTGTGCCTTGTGCGTGACGATGGCGATTTTGGCGCCGACGAGCGCATTGACGAGTGTCGACTTGCCCGCGTTCGGCGCGCCGAGCAGCGCCACGAATGCACAGCGCCGGCCGTCCGGCTCAACCATCGAGCAGCTCGGGGGACACGCCTTCACGCGCCAGCATGCATGCGGCCGCCGCCTGCTCGGCCGCGCGCTTGCTTGCCCCTTCTCCGCGAGCTGGAACCATGCCGTCGACCTGCACCTCGATCGTGAACAGAGGGGCGTGATCTGGACCCGACCTTGCGACCGATACATAGCGCGGAAGCGTGCGCTGCCGAGCCTGCGCCCATTCCTGCAATGCGGTCTTGGCGTCGATGGGCGCGATCATTGTCGCCATCACGTCGCTCGTCCAGAATCTGTGCACGACGCTCCGGGCAGCATCGAATCCTCCATCCGCGAACACCGCGCCAAGCACAGCTTCACATGCATCGGCGAGGATCGTGCGCTTTTCCCTGCCGCCGGATTCGGCCTCACCCCCGCTCATCAGCACGAGCGAACCGAGTTCCCAACGCTTGGCGACCTCGGCGCAGGTCTCGGCGCGAACGAGCTGGTTCAGCCGTCGCGCCAACTCACCCTCGGCTACGCCGGGATGGCGCGAATAGAGAAGCTCGGCAGCCGCAAGTCCAAGGACACGGTCGCCCATGAACTCCAGCCGCTCGTTATCGATAGCCGCGCCGTCCCGGGCGCGCGCGCTGGCGTGGGTCAAAGCAAGCCGGAGCAGCGAGAGATCGCGAAAGCCGTGCCCCAGCCGTGCGGCGAGCGCCTGGAGAGCGCTGTCGGACGGCTTCCGCACCAGCTACCTCACGACATGGAACAGACGGGACCAGCGGATGGTAGTAGGCCAACGCCAAATCTGCCAAGCGCTCGCATCCTCGTCGATGGAAAAAAAGATGATCTCTGCACGCCCGACAAGGTTCTCGAATGGCACCTGGCCGACCGCGGAATCGACCCGACTGTCGGTCGAGTTGTCACGATTGTCGCCCATCATGAAGAAATGGCCGTCCTTCACGGTGTATGGCTCGGTATTATCGCCGAAGCCGTTCTCGACCAGGTCGAGGACCGGATAGCTCACGCCGTTCGGCAACGTCTCCAGATAGCGGACGACCCTGCGTTCCGAGCCCAGCGAGTCGTGCAGGGTAAAATCCTCAATTCGCTCGCGCTTCACAGGATCGCCGTTGATGTGCAGCACGCCGCCGATCATCTGGATCGTGTCGCCTGGAAGGCCGATCACGCGCTTGATGTAGTCGGTCTCGTTGTCGCGCGGCAACTTGAAGACCGCGACGTCTCCCCGCTCAGGCGGCGCCGCCCAGATGCGGCCCTCGAACAGGTCCGGGCTGAACGGAAACGAGAAACGGCTGTAGCCGTAGGAGAATTTCGAGACGAACAGGTAATCGCCGATCAGAAGCGTCGGAATCATCGAGCCGGAAGGGATATTGAAAGGCTGATACAGGAAAACGCGCACGATCAGCGCGAGGATCAGTGCGTGGACGACGACCCGAAACGTGTCCTTCCAGCCGCCACGTTCCGCGTTGACTTCGGCCTCCATGGTCATCCAGTCCCAACTCCATAGCGGCCGCGACCCGCGCGCAGCGGCCCGCGCCCCTATATCGCTTCGCCCGGCCTTAGGCAATTAAGCGACCTGAGCCTTAGCGATACTTACGGGCGGATGGCCGAAATGATTACGATTGCCTGCGCGAGCGGATAATCGTCGGTGATTGTCAAATCGATCCGGGCCTCGCAACCATCCGGCGTCAGTTCCGCCAGACGCCGCGCGGCTCCCCCCGTCAA
>JBKJVQ010000019.1:0-9256 GCA_046717125.1 Methyloligellaceae bacterium | reverse complement strand
CACCGGCGGCAGCATCATCATGCCCATCGACATGAGGACAGAGGCCACGACCATGTCGATGACGATGAACGGCACGAACAGCAGGAAGCCGATTCGAACGCGCGCTTCAGCTCGGAAACATGAACGCCGGAACCAGCACACGCAGCGACACGCCCGCCGGCGTCTGCGGACGCGCCTCCCCCGACATGTCCATGAACAGTCCCAGATCCTTCTCCCGTACATGGGCAAGCATGAACGTCTGAAACGGCTTGGACGCGAGGTCGAAGGCCTGCGGCAGCTCGATCTTCTCTTCGACCAGCGGTTTGACGCCGGCATCGTAGGCCGCCTGAAATACCGGCGCCATGACGAAGGCAGTGAGGAACAGCGCGAGGCTGACGACGACGGCGTTGGGCGGCGAGGCCTGTACGCCGATCGCAGTGCGCAGGAGGGACAGCACCACCACGATCCGGGTGAAGGACGTGACCATGATCAGGATCGAGGGGGCGAGGCTGAGGATCGTGATCAGCGCGACCATCTGAACCGCGCGCTCCGTCACGCCTGTGCCGCCGGTTTCGCCGAAGCCTAAGGTGAGGTTCTGCGCGATGGCGGCGCTGGGGAGGAGGATCAAACCGAGCGTTGCTAACGCCAGCCCGCACCGCAAACGTGATGGGCTATTTTTTCTCATCGGGATCACGAACCGCGCGTTGGTCGTCGCGCGCGAACACGACCCGGTCGCCGGCCGGCTCCGCCTTCAATGAAGGTTCGGGAGCCCGGCGTGGTTTGATGCCTGTCTCAAGCACGATGTCGATCGGACCGCCCGTCATGATCAGATGCTCGACGTCGTCGCGCCGGATCAGGACGAGCTTGCGCCGCCCATCCATCGACACGGCTTCCGCGACGCCGAGGCGCCGGTCGCGTGCGCCGAAAAAGCTTCCGCCGCCACCGCCACCGCCGGCGAGGCTGCGATACAGCCAGGCCGCCAGCGCAATCAAAGCGATGACGAAGATGAAGGCGGCGACGTAGACGATCAGACTGTTGAGATCGGTCGACATGGTTTCCACGCTCTAGCACAGCTTCAGCCCGATCGTCGCGCGACGAATGAAGCAGGAAGCCAGGCAAGAATTGCCGCCCCTCTGCCTAACAAAGCGTTAACGCGCGCCCCGCTCCGGTGCGGACGGGTCCGATTTAACCGGCTGTTAACCATAGATTAGGCAAAATCTGCCGAATGGAGGAGACGCCCATGTCTCTCGGCGACCTGCCGCTCGTCGGCATGCTGAAGATGAAAATGCGCTGGCATCAGGCCAGGCAGGAGGTACTTGCCGGCACGTCGCGAACGCGGATACGCCGGGCATCAGCGCGCGTGAAATCGAACCCTTCGCGGTGCCTGCGGCGGCGACGGGGTTTCAGCCTGTCGCGCCATCGATCACCCAGGCCACGCACATTGCCACCGCGCCGCTCGGATCCGGTCAGGGTGCCTTTGGCGCGCGCGACGCCGAGGGCTGGGAAACCATGCCCGGCGGCAACTCCATCGTTCTCGAGGACGAGATGATGAAGGTCGCCGAGAACCAATTCGACTACCAGCTCGCGTCGACTCTCTATTCGCGCTCGCTCGGGCTGATCCGCAGCGCGCTCGGCAAGCAGGCCTGAGAAGGGGTGCGACTATGGATCTGATGAAGTCGCTCAAGATCGCCGCCGCCGGGCTTCGCGCGCAGAACGGCCGTATGCGGATCATTGCCGAAAACCTAGCCAACGCAAGCTCAACCGCCGGTTCGAAGGAGGCGGAACCCTACCGCCGCAAGCTGCCGAGTTTCGCGCAGGTCTTCGACCGCGAGCTCGGCGCGAACTTGGTGCGGATGGACCGCGTGCAGCTCGATCGCACCGATTTCGGCATGCGGCACGAGCCCGGTCATCCCGCCGCCGACGGCAGGGATACGTCAAGACGCCCAACGTCGATCCGCTGATCGAATCGATGGACATGCGCGAGGCGCAGCGGAGCTACGAAGCCAACATCAACGTCGTCGGGGCGACCCGGCGCATGCTTGCGCGCACGCTCGACATTTTGCGCGCGTGAACTGGGAAGGATCACCACCGCCATGACCATCAACGCCGCAAGCGCCGCCAACGCCTACGCATCCGTGCTGCAGGGTTTCCTGAAGCCAAACGGCGCCTCTCCCGCCGAGGGCTTCGGGAATGCCCTGCAGTCGGCTGTCGGGGATGCGATGGCGAAGGGGGCCTCGTTCGAAACCCAGGCAGCGAACCTGTCGACGGGAAGGCGGAACTCGTCGACCTCGTGACGGCCGTCGCCGAGACTGAAGTTGCGGTCGAATCGCTGGTCGCCGTCCGGGACAAGGTGATTTCCGCCTATCAGGAAATCCTCAGCCTGCCGATCTAGAGGGAGGAGCGGATCATGAATGAAAACCGCATGCCGCATTCCGAGAATTCAGAACCGTCGGACGAATTTCTCGATGCTGAAGTAATTGCCCTCTACCGAACCGAATGCGCGGCGTATGAACCGCAGTGGGGCGTGCCGGCTCTTCAACACCTGCGCTGGGGCCGGTCTGCAACCATCCGCGCCCGGCGCATCGGTCAGGCCGGGCGTTTTGCTCTGGGGCGTTCGCTATGAACGGCGCGGAACTCCTCGATATTGCGCGCGACGGCATCTACACGCTGCTGAAAGTCTCGGCGCCGCTGATGCTGGTCGGCCTGGTGGTCGGCGCGGTCATCGCGCTGTTTCAGGCGCTCACGCAAATCCAGGAAATGACTCTGGTTTTCGTGCCCAAGATCATCGCGATCTTCCTCGCCTTCATCCTGTTCCTGCCGTTCATGGGCGACGCGATGGGCGCGTACATGCAGCGCATCGCCGCGCATATCGTCAGCGGCGGCTGAGCATCATCCCGTGTTGCGTCGTCAGGGCTGTCATCACCCCCTTTTCCAGCGATCCGTGGTTCATCGGCCGTCATGCCCGGCACTCGGGTCAGGCTTCGCCTGCCCGAGCACAAGCCTAGTGCCGGGCATCCACGGCTTCCCGGTTTCGATCAAAGCCGTGGATGGCCGGGACAAGCCCGGCCATGACGATTTTTTTGTTGGGATGGGCTGGATGCGATCCGTCCATGACCATCAATCTCGACATCCTGCCCCCGGCCGCGTTCGCCTTCATTTTGATCTTCGCGCGGGTGGGCGCGCTCGCTATGGCGATGCCGGGGATCGGCGACCGCTCCGTGCCGGCGCGCATTCGCCTCGTGTTTGCGCTCGCGCTGAGCCTGATCTTCCTGCCCGTCGTGGGTACGATGGGCGCGCTGCCATCGACAACGGCCGGCATGGCGACGGCACTCGGCGGCGAACTTCTCGTCGGGCTCGCCCTCGGCATGTCGGTGCGGCTGATTTTGAGCGCGCTGCAGTTCGCAGGGACGATCATCGCGTTCCAGTCGGGCCTTGCCTTTGCCCAAAGCGTCGATCCGGCCATGGGTCAACAGAACTCGCTGATCGCGACGTTCCTGTCGGTCCTGTCTGTCGCCCTGATTTTCGCGACCGATCTGCACCACGTCATGATCAGGGCGATGTTCGACAGCTACACACTGATCCCGGCCGGATCGGCGCCGCCGGTCGCCGATTTCGCGCGAAGCGCGATCGAGACGCTGGGGCGCGCTTTCACCGTCGCGCTCCGCCTAGCGGCGCCGTTCGTCGTGTTCGGTCTGGTGTTCTATTTTGGCGTCGGCATCCTGTCGCGGCTGATCCCGCAGGTGCAGGTCTTCTTCCTCGCCATGCCCGCGAGCATCCTGTTCGCGTTCGTGCTGCTTCTCCTCATGCTCGGCGCGATCATGGTCGGGTTCCTCGACTATTTCGGCAACGCGCTCGCGCAGTTCACTGTCAAAGCATGAGTTAGGAGCGAGCGATGGCCGAGACGCCGGACCAGGACGAAAGAACCGAAGAGCCGACACACAAGAAGCTCGAGGACGCGCGCAGGAAGGGCGACGTGGTCAAGAGCCAGGAGGTCAGCACATGGTTCCTCATGCTCGGTGTCACAGTTGCAATGGCGATCTTTTCGGCAGGCTCGGCCCGATCTCTGGTCGATCCGCTGGCCGCGTTCCTGGGCAAGGCGCATTCCATCCCGACCGATGGTGTAGGGCTGATCGACATCCTCGCGGCGCTCGGACTCGTCGTGGCTGTAGCCGTCGCTCTCCCGTTCTTCGTTTTGATGCTCGGCGCGGCCGCCGGCCACCTCGCGCAGTCGGGCCCCCTCTATTCGACCGAGCAACTCAGTCCGAAATTTTCCAAGGTTTCGCCACTGGCGGGCTGGAAGCGTCTGTTCTCGGCTCAGAGCTTCGTCAATTTCGGCAAGAGTATCGCCAAGCTCGCGATCGTCGGCGGCGTGATGGTTCTGATCCTGTGGCCCGAGCGCGACCGGCTCGACACGATGATCTGGCTGGAGCCGGTCTCGCAGCTCTCCGTGGCGCATGATCTTTCGGTCAAGTTGCTGATCGGCGTTCTGGCGATTCTCGGCGTGCTCGCGGCCGCCGATTATCTGTGGCAGCGGCAGACCTGGTGGCAGAAGCAGCGCATGACGATGACGGAACTGCGCGACGAATATAAGCAGATGGAGGGCGACCCGCTCGTCCGCGCGAAGCTGCGCCAGGTGCGTATCGAACGCGGCCGCAAGCGCATGATGGCCAACGTGCCGAAGGCGTCCGTCATCATCACCAACCCGACGCACTATGCCGTCGCGTTGCAATACGAGAAGGGCATGGCGGCGCCGGTCTGCCTGGCCAAGGGTGTCGATTCCGTCGCCCTGACGATCCGCAAGGTCGCCAGGGAGAATGGCATACCGATCGTGGAAAACCCGCCGCTTGCCCGCGCGCTCCATGCCGGCGTCGAGATCGACGACGAGATTCCGGTGGAGCACTACAAGGCGGTGGCCGAGGTGATCGGCTTCGTCATGCGCGCGCGGGATCGGAAGCGGCGGGGGTGAGCATGAGCGCGTCATCCGCGAACATTTCCGCACTCGAATCGGCTAGATTCCCGCGGATGAGCGACACCGACGCGTACATCGTGCATGCCAAAACAAGTGCCGATCTACCAAGTGCATTGGGTTCAGTCGGTGCCAAAGGCGGTCCACGAACGGGTCCCAATGCCCGCACTCACTTAGACAAAGAGCTCTGGTGTTTGCGCCGCTATCTGCTCTCGAAGAAGGATGATCTCGACTACCCGCTCGTGGTCGAGAAGTCAGAGAGGCCGGATTTTGTTTGCGTCAGCGGTCAGCTCGTTTGGGGAATTGAGGTTAGCGAAGCAACTCACCCTGACGATCAGAGAGAATACACGCTTCTAGAGCGATCAGAGAAACCGTGTATTGCTCACGGCGAATTTGGCGGCCGTTTCGCGGGTGGAGCGCATGGGCGTCAAGCGGAGGAGGCCTGGCAAGGCGACATCCTTAGGGCGGTAACTGCTAAGTCTGATCGTATGCGAAGTTGGGATGACCGGTGTTCCGACTTCATTCTGCTTCTATACGCGACCGGCAACGCACAGATGCTGTTCGATTTTGAAGACGAGTTTGACGCGCTGCACCCGCTGAATGCGCAAGTCTGGTGTGTTGCGGAAGGAAGCCGGATCCGCGCTGTGGAGATTATCTGCGGCGAATGGTTACTTTCACTGCGCGCGACAGAAATTGCATTCCGCAAACTGCGATCGTAGGGCGATAAGCGCCCGCAGTGAATTGCGGCCAGTTTCAGTACTCGAATCGGCTAGATTCCCGCGCATGAGCGACACCGAGGCCCCCGCACGCTACGCCGAGCCCGCGATCGACCGGCCAAGCCGGGAGGGTTCGCTCGGACTCGTCGTGCTGCTGGCGCTGGCCATCGCGGTGGCGGCGGTGGGACTTGCGGTCAGTTCGCACGAAGCCGCTGAGCCGTTCGTGCTGGCGATCCTCGCGGGCCTCTCGGTCATCGGCGTGTTCTGCCTGTTCGCCGGCGCGGTGGGCATACTGAGTTTTGGCGGCGGCGAAGCGCAGGACGACACGACCAAGGCTTTTGCCGACAATCTGACCGACGGTGCGCTGATCACCGACAGGAGCGGGCGTGTCGTCTATGCGAACGCCGCATATCGCCGCTTGGTGGGGCAAGCGGGGGACACGGTCATAAGTGTGGAGCGCGCGTTTGCCGGACGGCCCAATCTGTCGGAGCCGGTCTTCCGCCTCGCGCGCGCAGCGCAGCAGGGACGCCGACACGTCGAAGAGGTGAAGGTCGAGGGGGAGGGTCTCGACATCGATGCGCCGCCGAGATGGCTGCGTCTGTCGGTGCGGACAATACCGGCGACGGCGGCCAACAAGAGCCGCTCGCTGATTGTCTGGCTCGTCAGCGACATCACGGACGAGCGGCGGCGCGAGGAGGATGCGTTCGAGAAGGTCGCGCAGGCGATCAATTATCTCGACAGCGCGCCGGCCGGCTTCCTCGCCGCGGACGATGACGGACGCATCCTGTATCTCAACGCGACGCTCGCCCAATGGCTCGGGATCGATCTCGGCGACATCGAGGGCGGCGACCTCCAGCTTGCGACGATCCTGTCGGAAGGCGGCGCGGCGCTGGTCGCGCGGGGAGCGGCGCAAGACTCCGGCGAGGCGCGCCGTATCGACCTCGAACTCGTCGCAGCGAGCGGCGCGCCGCTTCCGGTCCGGGTCCTCTACAAGCCATCGCGGACCGGCGCGCTGAAATCGGCGATCGTTCTCAATCGCTCGCCCGGGGAGGCGGGAGAGGCCGGCGCCGCGGAGCTTCGGTTCTCGCGCTTCTTTCATGCGGCCCCGATCGCGATTGCGACCGTCGACCGCAGCGGCAGGATCGGACAATCGAATACGGCATTCGCGCGCATGTTCGGGGGATCGGGCGACAAACCCTCGCGTCGTACGCATTTGCCCGGCCTGTTCGAGGGCGATGTTGCGGATGGGGTCAGGACCGCGCTGGAAAAGGCGGCGCTGAATCGCGGGCTCATGCAGACAGTCGATGTGACCTTCGACGTTGCCCAAAGGGAGCCGCGCAGCGGCCGGCTCTTCATCAGCCCGATCGAGAAGACGGCCGGCGATCAGGAAGCCGCGATCGTCTATGCGATCGACACGACCGAGCAGCGCGCGCTCGAAATGCAGATCGTCCAGAGCCAGAAAATGCAGGCCGTCGGGCAGCTTGCGGGCGGCATCGCACACGACTTCAACAATGTCCTGACCGCGATCATCGGCTTCTCGGACTTCCTGCTGATGAACCACACGCCGTCCGATCCGGCGTTCCAGGACATCATGAACATCAAGCAGAACGCGAACCGCGCGGCCGGTCTCGTGCGCCAGCTTCTCGCCTTTTCGCGCCAGCAGACGCTGAGGCCGCAGGTTCTCGACGTGAATTCGCGCATGACCGATTTGACCGTGCTGCTGGCGCGGCTGCTTGGCGAGAAGGTGGAGCTGATCGTCGTGCCGGGCCGGGATGTGTGGCCCATCAAGGCCGACCTGCATCAGCTCGAACAGGTCATCATCAATCTGGCGGTGAACGCGCGCGACGCCATGGCGAATGGCGGGCAGCTCACGATCCGCACCGCGAACCTGACCGAGGCGCAGTCGCGCGCCGCCGGCCATACCGGGTTCGAGCCCGCCGACTATGTCCTGATCGAAGTGACCGACTCAGGGTGCGGCATGACGCCGGAAATCATGGAGAAGATTTTCGACCCCTTCTTCTCCACCAAGGAGGTCGGCAAGGGTACGGGGCTGGGGCTCTCGACCGTTTACGGCATCGTCAAGCAGACCGGCGGCTTCATCTATCCCGAGAGCGAGCCGGGCAGGGGAACGGTGTTCCGGGTCTATCTGCCGCGCCACATCCCGACGGCGGAGGAACCCGCCGTCGAAGTACTCGCGCCGGAGAAGGCGAAGCCGCGCGACCTCACCGGCACCGGCACGATCCTTCTGGTCGAGGACGAGGACGCCGTCCGCAGCTTTGCCGCGCGGGCGCTGCAGACAAGGGGCTATACGGTGTACCAGGCCTCGACAGGCACGGAAGCGCTGGAAGTGATGGCCGAAATCGGCGGCAAGGTCGATCTCGTCGTCTCCGACGTCGTCATGCCCGAGATGGACGGACCGACCTTGCTGAAACACCTGCGCGAGACCGATCCGACGCTCAAGATCATCTTCATGTCCGGCTATGCCGAGGACGCGTTCAAGCGCAATCTCGATGAGAACGAGACCTTCGCATTTTTGCAGAAGCCGTTCGACCTCAAGCAGCTCGCCGAGGCGGTGAAGACGACGCTGATGGGTTAGGGGCTCAAGTTCCCTCTGGCGTGCGGTCACCCAATTACTCTGAACTGTGTAGCGCAACACGCTACACACGCTACTCATAGCGCGCTCTTGCTTCGTGGGAGCAGGGCGCATGGGGCGGAGGTGCGTCTTGCGTACGCGGCTTTACCGGAGAAACAATGTCTACAGCTGGCGACGTCTCGCATCCAGGAACTCGCATCAAGGCCGAAGTCATCCCGTCCGGAATGTCGGTCACAAAGGCCGCCCAACTGATGGGGGTCGGTCGGCCCGCCTTATCGAATCTGCTTAACAGCAAAGCCTCATTGTCCGCGGAAATGGCAGCGCGTTTTGAGAAGGCATTCAAGTACCCCCGTAAGAATCTGTTGGAGATGCAGGCCCGCTACGACGCGGCGCAGGCAAAGAAGAACGCGCCCGCTGAAACTCAGGCTTATGTGCCGTCGTTCCTGGGCATCAAGGCGAACCAGATCGAGAACTGGATCGACCACAATATCCCGGCACGCACGCGGGTGTCGGTCCTCCTGCGCACGCTTGTGCATTCGACCGGCATCGATCTTACGAAAGTGGATTTCCCCGGCAACGACGACGCCGAGCGTCGGGGTTGGGATGGTTTCGTTGAAGCAGGCGAAGGTACGTCTTGGATTCCTGCCGGGCGCTCCGGCTGGGAATTCGGCGTGAACGAAAACGTTAGGGCCAAGGCCAACAAAGACTTCAAGAAAAGCGTGAAGGCAAACGACGATAAGGAGCGCGAGGTAACGACGTTTGTTTTCGTGACGCTACGCCGGTGGCCCGGCAAAGATGCCTGGATCAAGGACGCCAAGGCGGAAGGTCATTGGAAAGACGTCCGTGCCTATGATGCAAGCGACCTTGAGCAGTGGGTTGAGCAGTCACTTTCGGCGCAGGCATGGTTTGCAAACGAAACCAGCATTCCGGCGCAAGACGTTCGTTCGCTGGACAAATGCTGGGTGGATTGGGCGAACGTCGCTGCTCCACCGCTGACCAGCG
>JBKJVQ010000018.1:0-4279 GCA_046717125.1 Methyloligellaceae bacterium | reverse complement strand
GGCACCAAGATGGGCGTGGAGCTCGCCTATATGGGCGTGCCCACGATCGTGGCGGGGGAATCCTGGGCGAGAAACAAGGGTGTGACGCTCGACGCGACCAGCCGCGACGATTACCTCCGGCTGCTGGACTCTTTGCCCCTGCCGCCAATGGACAAAGAGACCCGCGCGCGTGCCGCGAAATACGCCTTCCACTTTTTCTTCCGCCGCACGATCCCGCTCGACTTCTTCGACGTGCGCAAGGACTCCTGGCCGCCGTTCAGGCTGGAGCTCGACGACCCCGGACCGCTCATGCCGGGCCGATCCCCCGGCCTCGACATCATCTGCCGCGGCATCATGGAAAGGACTGATTTCACCTATCCGGCGGAGGAGCGGCATTCGCAGGATGTGCCGTCGTACACGTCGCCTGCCAAACGAAACGCGGTTGCCTGACACGCGGCACATCGCTAACTCTGGCATATCCAACGCAGGAGACTTGTCGGTGCGCGCCGGCGCAATCACGATAGACGGCCTTGGCAAGCGCTACAGTCTCGACTCGCGTGTCGATCACGAAAGTGAAGACATCGACCACGAGGATCCGGACAATCGTGAACTGTCCGGGATTCGTTCGCTCCTTGGAGGGCCGCGATCCGAACTCTGGGCGCTACGCAACATTTCCTGCATGATCGGCCCTGGAGAACGGGTCGCGATCGTTGGCGCTAATGGTTGCGGCAAGTCGACACTGATTCAGATCCTGTCGCGCACGCTGCCGCCGTCTGAAGGATCGATCGTCGGGTCTGGTGTCGTGGTCCCTTTCGGGGCGCTCAAGAAGCCGATTTCGCTCCAGGCAAGCGGTTGCGACAATCTCAGGATGCTGGCCCGCTTGCTGGGCATTCCGCTCGCGCAGCTCGATGAGCGGCTCCCCGATATCATCGCTTTTTCGGGATTGGGTGATCGCGCCTTCCAACCGGTGTCCCGATATTCCGGACGATTTTATGCGCAGCTGTCAGCGGCAATGGGGCTTCTGGTCGACGCCGACATTTATCTTGTCGACGACGATCTCAAATTCGGCGGGGAATCCTTCCGCGACAAGTTCAGAAATAAGTTTGCGGACGTGCTGCGCAGGAACGTGACGCTCATTTACGCGTCGAACAACCTCAACGAACTCCGCACCTATTGCAGACGCGCTCTATGGCTCGATCAGGGACGCCTCGTTGCGGACGGTGAAGCCAACATGGTCGTTCAGCAGTTTGCGGTCTCCAGCGACGATGCGATCGACTTTTCGGACTTGGTCCTGAACCAAAAAAAAGACGTAGAAAAGGTGGAGCGGGATCCAGAGCTGACCCCTCCCTTCGCACTGGATGGGCGCACGCTGGTGCCTGTGTCGGACTGGATTGCGGACGTAAACCGGGCCGAACACGCCTGGCAAGAGGTGCTCGCTCGGTGGCGCGAGAACGCAAGTCCGGGCGATCTGACAGTTGGCAGCAAGACTGCAACCAGCCAAACTCTGGGCGACATTCAGGCGATGCGTTGCCTGAATTCAGGAGGACAGCCGTTTCGGCGGTGTCTTCCCGGCGAGGATTTGGTTGTTGAGCTGCTGATCGAAACGTTCGCGTCCGGGGTGACACTCGCCGTTCGCCTCGAAATGGATGTCTATCCTGTTCTGATATTCGTAGCCGAGCCGATCGTTTCGCTGATCGCCAGGACACCCGGTACGTATCTTTTTCGCGTTGAAATTCCATCGCGGCTGATGGCGCACGTGGCCGAAAATATGAAGGTAAGACTTCGCACGCGCGCGTTGCTTACCGCGCCGGAAATTGACCAGCGCGAAATGTCCACAGCCACGGTTCGATACGCTTTGTGCGGAGACGTCAGAGTTGTCTTCGACCGAGAGAGACAATCCAATGGTCATCCCGCGACAATTCTAGGTGAACCCGAGCCCGCGTCGATACAGCAGACCGAGGCAATCGACGAAGCGAGTGAACGCGCGCGACTGTCTCACTGGGATATTCTGAACCGTCGGCCGCTGCTGCGGCCAAAGCTGAACTGGATGATCCACAAAATTGCGCATTAATGTTCAGTCTATTAGGAGTTAATATGCTCAATAACTTGCGCTTTAGAAAGAAGGTAAAAAAATCACGCAGTCAAGAAAGTAGGTTACACAATAATATACGTAAGTACTATAAACTTAGTCTACCATATTATCCATCGTTACTTCTATATTTTGCTTCAAAATTGAGTGATTTTGAATTACGTAGAGAACTATTATCTTATAGTACACTGTATTTTTGGGATAATTGGCAGCTCGATCACGCCGCTCGCGCATCAAAGTTGGAAATTCATTTGGCGCTTAAACGACGGCCAACGCTTTTACATGTCAGAATTCTTACTAGACTAGGTCGCTTTGATGAAGCTCGTGATGCTGCTGAAAAATTAATTGAGTTTGATCCCTTTAATTCGGGGGCTCATCGAGCAGCCAAGCTTTTGCAAAAAGGTCCTGCTAATAAGTTAGTACCAGATATTGATAGCGTCCGTGAGGGAGAATACAATAAGGTCGTGATGTTAGCGAGGGTTTATATTGCTCATGAAATGTATTCTGAGTCGATCCAATTGCTGCAGACCGCGCTCACTTGGAGCAACGTGTTCCGTTACGAATCCGCGCTTCAATACACCTTAGGGCAATCGTTTGAGTTAAGCCAATCTTATCGAAACGCTATCGATTGCTATGATAAGGTAGACCCGAGTTCAAAGGTTTTCCTTAAATCGTTAGCGGGCCTTGCAAGCTGCCTCTACTACGAGGGTAGAGTTGAAACCGCTAAGGAAGTAGTCAATTCTTACGTCAGCACTTACAACGGAAATGCTGGAGACATCTCAGCGAATTTCTACATCCGCATATCATTAGCGCAATATGGAGAAGCGTTCGATCTTTACAGAGCTAAAGAAAGTTGTGAGCCGTTAAGAACTGTCTTTGGAGATCGGTATCCTCAAACGCTTCAATCAGATTTAGGCAAATCAAGCGTTTTTTTATTGGCGCAAGGTGGAATTGGCGACGAAATAGACTGGTCCGAAATTTATGCCGAAGTCGCTGATATGTTCGAGCGGGTCGCCATAACATGCGACCCACGCCTGAAATCGATAATGGAACGGAGCTACCCAAGAATTACCTTCTTTCCAGTCAGAAGATTCAGGTCTCAACTCCCGTTTAATTGTTTCGAAGACCGCAAAGCTGTCCGGTCCCTTGCGGTAGCGAATTTTGTCGACGACAACGCGCTGACAAAAGCCGCGAGCTACGAAAGCGTCATGCCCGTGCGCGAGTTTGGCGCTGTGATTCGGCGTTCGAGACACCGCTTTAACGACGGTAGCCGGCTTGTACCAAATCCTTAACTGGCTGCATCATGGAATAGGCAGGTTCAACGGGAAGGGGCCTCAAAGCTTCATGTCGCGCTATCGTGGAGAAGCTTGCTGACTAGCGCGAAAAGGAGCCAAAATTATCTATCCGTCGACAAACTCACCCCTTGGCAAGCGCTTGAAAACATTCAATTTTGGGTCTGTCAGCCCGGCTTAACAGAGGAAGAGCGGCTTGAGTTGCAGGTGTTCCTTCCGCATGCAATCGTGCCCGATATCGACTGCATCAACGACATTGAAGGCTTGGCTGCGTTCTTCGCGAACATGAACTTGTCAATTTCCCCAAGTACTGCCAACGCTGCCTTGGCGGGTGCGGTTCGTACGCCGACAATAGTATTTGCAAATGCTCCCCGTCATGCGTGGATTGCGGACGCCGACATGAAGGGTTTTTGGCACCCCCGAACAGACATTATCTTTGGGCAGCCGTGGGGAAATCAATCAAGCGTCGTCATTCAGATAACTGAACGTCTTCGCCGACTCAGTCAAAACGAAAAATCGTAAAAAACTTAGACAGGTATGCATGCACTATCGACCTGAAATAGACGGATTGAGAGCGGTCGCAATATGTTCCGTTATGCTTTACCATGTGAACCCTACTTGGCTGAGCGGTGGATTCTTTGGAGTAGATATTTTTTTCGTCTTATCCGGCTATCTAATTACAGGTATTATGCTTCATGAGTATGCGTCGACAGGTTCCATAAATTTAACCAATTTTTACGTGCGACGTTTTCGACGCCTGTTCCCCGCGCTGGTAACGGTGCTAGGCGCTACTCTTATCTTAGGTATTTTATTCTTAACCCCTTTTGGAGGTGAACAGGCGAGCTTAGCCTTATCAGCGATTTCAGCATTGTTGTATGTTTCCAACTTTTACTTTGCTTCTGTAACGGGTGGCTACTTC
>JBKJVQ010000017.1:0-3626 GCA_046717125.1 Methyloligellaceae bacterium | reverse complement strand
CTGGCCAAATCTCTGGTTCCTCGCCCTGTTCGCCATCGGGGCATTCGTCATGCGCGGCGCGGGCTGCGCCTATAACGACATTGTCGACCGCGATTACGACGCGCGCGTCGCCCGCACACGCGGACGGCCCATCGCCAGCGGCGCGATCTCGGTCCGGGCCGCATGGGCGCTGCTGGTTGTTCTCAGCTTCGTCGGGCTCGCCGTGCTAATGCAGTTCAATAATTTCGCGATCCTGCTCGGGGTCGGTTCGCTCGCTGTCGTCGCGGCCTATCCATTCGCAAAGCGCTTCACCTTCTGGCCGCAGGCTGTTCTGGGACTCGCATTTTCATGGGGCGCGCTGATGGGCTGGGCCGCCGTGTTCGGTGAGCTGGGCTACCCTGCCCTGCTGCTCTACGCCGGGGCGATCGCCTGGACCATCGGCTATGACACGATCTACGCCCATCAGGACGCCGAGGACGACGCTCTGCTCGGACTGAAATCGACCGCCTTGCGTTTCGGCGATGCGACGCCCGCGTGGCTCACGCTGTTCTTCGGCGCGGCCTGGCTGCTGATCCTCGCGGCAGGCCTTGCCGCCGGCGCGGGTCCGGTTTTCATGGTGGGCATGGCCTTGGCGGCCGCGCACCTCGTCTGGCAGGTCACGACGCTCGACATCCGCGACAGCGCAAACTGCCTGACGCGCTTCCGGGCCAATCGCGATTTCGGGCTGATCGTGTTCGCGAGTCTGGTCGCGGACGCGGCTCTTGTTTGAGCATGATCTTGTCCGAAAACCGGTTTCCACTTTTCGGGATCATGCTGCAGGCTGATAAGGAAAAGGCCGGCGCGCATCGAGCGCGACCGGCCTTGTCCGTAATGGCGACGCCTCGCCCCGGGGTCGTCTTATGCAACCCTCATACGCTGAGACTAGCGCAATCCGTTTGCGCGACCGTTAAGGGATGTGGCTAAGAATTCGTGTCCGCCAGCAATGGTCTTTATGCTGAGTCTTTTATGAACGCTTCGCCCGCGCACGATCTGCGCGACCTCCGTGGGATCGGTCCCGACCGAAAATTGCTGACGGAGGCGGTGACGCAAGCCGGCGCTCTCGCGTTGCGCTACTTCCGCGCCGCGAACGATGTCGTGCTGAAACCCGACGGCAGCCAGGTGAGCGAGGCCGACCTTGCGGTCGACGCTTTTCTGCGGCGAACGCTGAGGCGCGATCGGCCGCATTATGGCTGGCTCTCGGAAGAGACCCCCGACGATGCGGCACGCCTCACGATCGAGCGGGTATGGATCGTCGACCCGATCGACGGCACGCGCGGCTTTGTCGAAGGCAAAAGCGAATGGTCGATCTGTGCGGCGCTCGTACAGAACGGCGAAGTGATTATCGCGGCCATTTATAATCCGGCGACGGATGAGTTGTTCGATGCTGCCCGGGGCGATGGCGCGCGGCTGAACGGCGAAGCGATTGCGGTCACGGATCGCAGCAACCTTGAGGGAGCGTCCTTTCTTGGCTCAGCCGGGCTCTACCGCCCGAGCCGATGGAAGCAGCCATGGCCGCATATCCATGTGCGCTGGGTCTCCTCGATCGCGTACCGCATGGCCCTGATCGCGGCGGGACGGGCCGACGCCACGATGTCGCTCGGCACATATGCGGACTGGGACCTTGCGGCCGCGACATTGATCGTCGAGGAAGCCGGCGGACGCGTATCGGACGCGGGCGGCGCGACGTTACGATTCAATCAGGCCGTCCCCTACCATGCCGGCATGGTCGCCGCCGGTCCGTCGATTCACGCCCAGATTATCGCGCGCCTGCGCGATCACAGTCCTCCCTCCCAGAAACGATGATTTCGGAAACCGCCATGACACCGGAAAGCGCGCAGACACTGCATCTCGTATTCGGCGGCGAGCTGAAATCGCTGTCGAACGTCAATTTCGCAGACCCGCAGGCGCTCCATGTTGTCGGCATCTATGCCGACTACGCCCATGCCTACAGCGCCTGGAGGGACGCCGCGCAGCAGACCGTCGACAACGCGCATATGCGCTATTTCATCGTGCCGCTGCACGAACTGCTCGATCCGTCGAAGGGCAAGGACTGAGCGCGACCCCTCGGCCTGCTCAGGATCGGCCACAGAAAAGCCGGACACGCGGACGATGCCGATGACTGTGCGGCGCGGCTGGACCGCAGGCGAGGCAAGGCCGGCGGCTCCTGCCTCTGGGGCTAGCGGCACTCCCCTCCTGTGGTAGAAAGATGCCGGCCCGGCCAGGATCGCGGCCGCTTCCACGACCCATGAGCGAGCGCGTGAGGGAACAGCTTTTTACAGACGCCCGGGCGGTGACACGCGCGCATGACGCCTTGCAGGTCCATTATACGACCGGCGAGATCGTCAGCCGCATCTGGAGCGAGCTGCTCCGGCCCCGACTCCCGCTGCTGATCGTCGCCTCTCTGGCAATGGCGGTGACGGCGGGCATGACGGGCGCAATCCCCTTCATCGTGCAGGTGACGGCGGACGAGATCTTCGTCGCCAAGCGCGAGTCCATGATCTACTGGGTCGTCCTCGCCGTGCTCACGATCACCGTCGTCAAGTCGATCGCCGAGTACGTTTCCGAAGTCGCGATCAACTATCTCGGGCACCGGTTCATCTCGGACTTGCGCATCCAGATGTTCGACAGAATCGCGCACGCGGATATGAGCTGGATCAATGCCGTTCATTCCGGGCGCCTTCTGGCCGGCTTCCTCAACGATGCGACGCTGATCCGGCAAACCGCGAGCCGGGCGGTGGTCGCGCTGGTCGAGAACACGCTGAAAGTCCTGATCCTGCTCGGCATCCTGCTCTACATGGATGTCCGCTTCGCCGGCATGGTGCTGCTGTTCATGCCGATCGGTATTTTCCTGCTCGGCCGGCAGCGCAAGAAGATGCGCAAGTCGACGACCAAGTCGTTGCAGGAGACGGGTGATCTGTCGGCGCTCATCTCGCAGACCCTGCGCGGCATGCGCATCGTTCGCGCCTACGGCCAGGAACAGCGCGAGGTCGACCGCGCGCGGCACACCATTGACCGGACGCTCGAGTTCACGATGCGCGGAAGCCGCGCGCGTGCGCTCTCCAGCCCGCTGGTCGAGCTTCTCACCGGCCTCGGCTTTGCACTGGCAATCTATTTTGCCGCCGTGCAGGGCATTTCCGGCGCGCTGACGCTCGGACATTTCATGGGCTTCATGGCCGCGGCCGTGCTGATCTATCAGCCGCTCAAGAGCGTGGCGCAGCTTCAGACCCAGATGCAGGAAGGCGTCGCCGCGGCGAGCCGCGTCTACGGCATCATCGACCGCGAGGCGATGCTCGGGGATGCGCCGGGCGCCAAGCCGCTGAACCTCACGCGCGGCGAAATGGCCTTCCGCAATGTGTCGTTCGGTTACGAAGCCGAGCAACCCGTGCTGCGCGACGTCAATCTTGTCGTGCCGGCCGGAAAAACCGTTGCACTTGTCGGACCGTCGGGCTCAGGCAAAAGCACGATGGTCAATCTCGTGCTGCGCTTTTTCGACCCCACCTCCGGCGCGGTGGAAATCGACGGGCAGGACATTTCGAAAGTGACGATCCAGAGTCTGCGCAATGCGACAGCGCTGGTCACGCAGGATCCCGTGCTGTTCGACGATACGC
>JBKJVQ010000016.1:0-3134 GCA_046717125.1 Methyloligellaceae bacterium | reverse complement strand
ATGGATCTGACGGGGCGCAGCCGGTCACTTGATTGAGTAGCCGGTCACAACTCCGATTGTTTCGTTCCAAATTTTCGTGCAGTTCGGATCGACTTTGTTGCATAGGTCCCGCCAAGCCGGGAGGATCACAGTTGTGACCGCGTCCCTGACCTTGGCGGTGTCGTCCGGCGAGACGGTGACCAGCGTCATGCCGAACTTGGTGCCTCCCACGCATGGATCTTTCCCAATATTGCAATTGGCCGCGTCATCGTTCGCTTTGATGGCCAAATCCCACATGTCATCTTCCATTTTCTTAAACGCGGCGGTCAACTTCTGCTGCGCTTCCGGCGAAAAGCGATTCCAGTACGCTAGGCCAACAAAATGACCATTGACCCCCGCTGAGAGCGATAGTGGCAGGAAATAGTTGGTGATCTCCGGCCACTTCGCTGAATTCCCGGCGGTGGGTGAGGTAATCGCGCAGTTCGCGACACCGCGCTGGAGAGCAGGATAGACTTCGCTGAAGGGCAGGGTAACGGGGGTCGCGCCAAGCTTCTGCACGAGCTGCGCCATCGATGCGCTGGAAGTACGTACCTTTAGACCTTTGAGATCATCCAGCGTCTTGATTGGTGCGTTGCAGTAGAACACCTGTGGCCCGAACGGCCAAAGGGTTAGCAACTTGGAGCCAAATCGTTCCTGAAGTCGCTTGTCGAAAGCCTCTCGGTAGGCGGCAACGACCTTCCGTAGATCTCCGACATTGGTGGATACCCCGATGGGTCGACGCCGTCGAAGAACGGGTCGTCGCGACTTGCGAGGTTTATCTGTACCGACATCACGTCGAATGTGCCCGAGCGCAGATGGCGTAGCGCGTCGGCACCCTGAACTCCGAGCGCGTCCATCGGGCTAAAGGTAACCGTCAGCGGCAAGCCCGTCGCCTTCGAGATTCCCTCAAAAAATGGCCGTTCAATGCCCTCAACCTGCTTGCGGTTGCCCGAGAAATTTCCAACCGAACGCATCGTGGTTGGGTCGGCCGCCTGCGCGGCTGGTGCCGCCATGCATGCGACGCTCGTCCCGACGAGTACGCCCGCAACTGTCCGAATATGCCACATGCTTAGCTCCCCTTATAACGATGACTACATTGCATACCGCGTTGTTCCGGACCTGCGCATTCAGGCGGCTATCGGCCGCCGTCGACCTTCTTCGCGGATCAGAGCAAGTACGTGCCGTTTTACGTCGTTGAATTCGGCACCGGTGATGTCGCGTGGGCGCGGTACGTCAAACCTGATCAACTCGCGGATTCGGCCGGGCCGCTGGGTCATCACGGCGATCTTGTTGCCGAGCAGCAGCGCTTCGTCGACGCTGTGTGTGACGTAAACGACGGTGCACAAGTGGCGCTGCCAGATTGTCACGAGCTCTTCCTGCATCTCGAGCTTAGTTTGGGCGTCGAGCGCGGCGAAGGGTTCATCCATCAGGATAACACTCGGATTCATCAGCAGTGCCCGCGCGATGCCCACCCGCTGGTTCATTCCGCCGGAAAGCTCGGAGGGATAGTTATTCTCAAAGCCTTGAAGACCGACGAGCTCGATGAAATCCTGTGCGCGCCGACGTCGCTCCGCTTTTGGTATACCCTTGAGTTTGAGATGGAACGCAATGTTTTCCCAGACGGTGAGCCATGGCATCAGAGTCGGCTGCTGAAATACGACCCCGCGATCTGAGCCCGGCCGCCCGACGAGCTTACCCTGTACTCTCACCTCACCAGACGTTGATCTTTCGAAACCAGCGATCATGTTGAGAATCGTCGACTTACCGCAGCCAGATGGCCCAAGAAGGCAGAAAAAATCATTCTCCTCGACTGAGAGCGTAATGCCGTCGAGAGCAATGAGGTTATGCCCGCGCTTAAGATCGCTGAACACCTTCCTGACACCGCGTAACTCGATTGCCGTCATCCTCAGACCTCTCGGCCCTGCACTGTGGTTGCATGCTGCCAGTGCAGCATCACGCTCATGAGTTTCTTTAAGGCAAGATCGGACAGGTACCCAAGGAGTCCGATTGATGCCATTGATGCAAGTACGATGTCATAGCGAAGGAAATAGTATGAGTCCCAAAGTGTGTATCCAAGACCGCTCTTTACGGCGACCATCTCGGCAGTAACTGTTACCATCCAGGCCACGCCGACCGCGATGCGCAAGCCGGCAAACACCGAGGGCAGCGCGGCTGGGAAAACAATAAAGAGAAGCAACTGCCGCTCGCTCGCACCCATCATGGCACCGGCGCGGATTAAGTTGCGGTCAACGGTTTTCACACCGTGTATGGTATTCATTAGTACGGGAAAGAAGCTCGCCAGAAAAACAAGGAAGATCGCCGGCTTGTTGGCGATACCGAACCATATTATTGCCAAAGGAATCCAGGATACCGGCGGCACCGGGCGCAGAATCTGGAGAGTAGGCTCGAGCATTTTCTCGGCCACCCGCCACCAGCCAATGGCTACGCCGATTGCGACACCAGTTATGGTCGCAATGGCGAAACCGCTGAGAACCCGCACGGTGCTGGCGAGAGCATCGAACACCCAGTGGCCCGAATAGCTTTGGGTGGTTTCATCGAAGCCGAAAATCCAGTCGAGCCAAGCGTGGACCACCGCGGAGGGCGCGGGTAGCAAGGCGGGAGGCAGATAGCCGGTTCGCGCGAACGCCTCCCAGCCGAGCAGCAACAGCATCGGAACGATCAGACGCTCGCCGGATGCACCCAGCGAGACGAAAGTCGTCCGCAGCCGTTCACGGGAGCCTTCAATAGCCAAGCTCATTCTTGCTTTGCTTCGTCGCTGCCTCGAGGAAGGAATAGTCCATACGCTTGTCGATCTCGGCGGTCACATCACGCGCGATATATTTGAGGTCGGTCATCATTTTCGCGATGGCGACCGTCGAAGATCGGTGCAACGAATGATCGGGAAAGGAATTTTCCAGTGCGGCGCTTGCCATATCCTTGTCGAGACCAGTCAGCTTATTGATGATGTCGACCCACAAGCCTTTGTCGCTTTTCAACTTGCCGTTCATCTCGACAACTGAACTCACGACAGACTGTACATCGGGTCGTCGCGAGGAGATGACGTCCGAACGGGTTACGATGATATTGGTCAATCGACCCGCTGCTTGGTCGTAGGG
>JBKJVQ010000015.1:0-10765 GCA_046717125.1 Methyloligellaceae bacterium | reverse complement strand
TCAACGACGTGATCGCGAAGAAGCAGAACGAGATCAACGCCATCCTTCTGGAATACGGCGTTCCGATCCTCGACGAGCAGAATAATCTGATCGCCGCCAGGCAGGGCTGACGCGTCGTTCTACTCATTCGGCGAGTGACAAAAAGGGCTGTACCGTGAGGCGCAGCCCTTTTTGTTGGACCAGTGAGGTAGCTAGGCGCCCCTGCGGAAGACAACTGCCGCGGCTAAGACAATATAAAATTGGCGGCATCGCGAGGAAAGACCGAAGCGTGATCGCAAGGACGGGCCTACCCGCCAAAGGCGATTCTAGGATTGGCAGCCTATGACTGCATCGCGCCCTGGATCGCCCGGGACAGACCGAACAAGCGTTGCTCGATGATCACGGGCGACTCGCAAACGGCCGTCAGGGATTGTTCGCGCGACTCGAATATGCGCGTGTCCCACTCGATCTGATTACGGATTTCTTCTGCCTTTTTCGTTTCCTCGTCTGACTTTTCCGGTTTCTGCTCGAGCACGGTCAACGCGTGCGCCTGTTTCCTGATTCGCTCGGCCAGCGCTTCCTGGCGCTGTTGATAACGGACGATGCCGTCCATGATCTGACTGCGCTCGGAGCTGGCCAGTTGAAACAGGCCGGTGAAGACCGCGGTCAGCTTCTCGTTCCTCTGCGAGGCGTGGGCTTCGGCGAACTTCGCGATTTCGGCTTCCGCCTTCTCCATCGGCGTGCGCCGGATCGACAGAAGATTCACCAGCGTTTTCACCGCGGGATCTTCCATCCACACCATGCTTTGCGGATCGATTTGCGGGCCGGACCAAACCGCCCCGAGCGAGATTTCGGGTACCCGCCGCTGGATACAGGGCCAGCCAGCCTCTGATGCGGCTTGCGGCTCCGGTGGAGCTGCAAGAAGCGACGCCGAAAGCACGGTCAGGGCCAGAGCAGCGAAGCTGGCGGCCTTTTTTGCGCCTGCTTGGAGACAAACATTCGCAGGGTCTCCTTGAAATTCGCCTACTTCCCGGAAACAACGATGCCCCAGGGAAGCTGACCGACCTTGATCGACTTGATGACCTTCTCGTTGGGAACGTCGATCACCGAGACATCGTTGCTGACGCCGTTTGTGCTGAAGACCAGTTTCTCGTCCGGGGTAATCCCCAGCTGCCAGACGCGCTGTCCGACGAGGAGATACTGCTCTACTTCGAACGTCTGGGCATTGACGACCGCCACGCGATTGGACGGACCCAGGGCGACAAAAGCCTTGGATCGGTCCTTCAAGATCACCATGCCCACCGGCTGGATCGACTCGGGCTGAACGCCCGGCACCTCAAAACCGATCTTCTTGATGATCTCCTTTGTTGCCGGGTCGATGACGGAGACCGTTCCCCCGATTTCGGACGAGACCCAGAGCTGCTTCCCGTCCGACGTGAACTGCGCGACGCGCGGCCGGGCGTCGACGAGGACGTTGCCGACGATCTCGTAGCTCTTGGTATCGATGAAATGGGCCATGTTCGTCGTTTCCGACGTTTTGACCAGGATATTGCCGTCCGGGCTTATGCCCATCCCCTCCGGCTCGACGCCGACGGGAACCTCGGCCAGCACTTTCTTGTTCTCGATGTCGATCACAGTGACGAGATTATCGTCTTCGTTTGCGACATAGAGCGGATTGCCGGAGGGGTGGATGTCCATCAGTTCCGGGTCGGGACCCGAGGGCAGGGCAGATACCACCTGCTTGGATGCGACGTCGAACATCTGAATCGTGTTGTCGTTGCTCGCGCAGATAAGAAGATGCTTCTGATCCTTGGTCATGATGATGCCGCGCGGCCTCTGCCCGACCTTGACCGTGTCAACAACCTCGAGCTTCTCGGTGTCGATGATCGAGATCGTGTTGTCCTTCTCGTTGGAGATGTAAGCGGTGAACGCAAGGCCCGGGCCTGCGCCGAGAAGGAACGCGCTCCCCCCGAGGATCAGACCGGCGAGGTATTTCCTGGACAACATGTTTCCAACCTTTCGCTGATTGAATTCCTCCGCGGCGGGAGGGTTGAGAGCATCCGTTGCTGCAGGAACGGGGAACGGAACATCTAGAAGCTGCACTTCGATTCCGGCTCGTCGATGCCGAGGGAATCGACTTCCGCCTTCTGGTGCAGGAAGCCGGGCTGAGGCGAGACGGAGACCGGAAGCTTTTGTTCGGCAAGGATAATCGGCGTGCGAAGCTGATTGTTCCAGGAGCGGTACGACACGTTCTGACCCTTGAAGGCGGCCAGCCCAAACCTATCGCCGAGTATGTAATCCCTGAGCTTCTTCGTGTCGCCGGTCTTCTCCCGGATCGCCGCTTCGCCAACACTCCGCACCGCGACCCACGCATTATAGTCAAGCGGCGTCATGTACCGTTTCGAGTGCTTCTCGAAGCGCGTGTTGAGTTGCGTCCCGCCCCAGAGCTCCATTGAGGGATGCCAGCTCGTCGCAAACATTCCCGCACTGCCGACTACCGGACGCGGATCCCAGGTGCGATACGGCAGATAATATCCGAACACGTCGCTTTCGTCGGCCGCGAACACGACATGATGTGCCGCCGCCGACTGCGTGAAGAGCGGTATCTGCTGCTGCACTTGCTCATAGCCTGAGTCTGTTCCCCGCGCGCCCGCGCCGCGATCGTAGATCCGCTCCTCCACGATCTGGCCGCCGAACTTCTTGGCTGCGCGCTTGACCGCGTTCGCATAGTTCACATCGCTCGGGTTCTTGCCGCTGATCAGGAACCAGCGGGTCCACTTCTTCCAGATGAGATACTGCGCGACCGCATCCGCCATCTGGTTGTGACTGAGGGCGGTGTGGATCAGGTTCACGCGGCAATTTTCCCCGCGCAGGCGGTCGTCTGGCGCGGAGACGTTGAACAAGATGACGTCCTTCTCCTTCACGGCGTCGGCGAGTTTCACCAGCACGTCGGCCGGCGCGTCGACGAGGATGAAGCCCGCACCGCCGTCGATGAGCTTGTTGAGCCCCGCAATCGCGTCGCCCTTGGCCGGAACGATCTCCGGTTGCAGCGTAAAGGCCTGCTTCATGAAGCGGCCGGTCGTATTGTTGTCGTTGAGGCCGACTTGCGCGCCCGCGACGCCATGATCCGCAGGCAGATAATCGAGACGCGATATCGGCAGCAACCGCTCGACCTCCTGCCGGAGATAACCGAGCTTGATCGTCAGTGCGTCCTCGGCCGGCTTGGCAGGCGCCGCCGCCGGAGGCTGAGCCGGGCCGGGAGCGGCGGGCGCGCCTTCGGGCGTCTGCTCAGCTGCAGGCGGCGTTTCCGAGGGCGCCGCATCTTGCGCGACTGCGACGCCGGCCAGCCAGATCGCTGCGGCCGCAAAACAGACGGCGACCCTTATCAGGGACGCGGCCCCCCGGCCGCGGTTTTCGGTCGTTTCAGGAGGCATAAGGACAGTCCTGTTCGGCGCGCCGAAAGGCGCGGTTGCGGAGACAGGGCTTCGGCGCGGGCGAAACCGTTCGTCGGCGAGAAATGGCTCGCGAAAGCGTGAGGCTCGCGTTACGTTGCAAGACGTTCCTGACCACCACAATTGTAGTCGACTGCGTGCGGGTATGGCAACCTGCAGCGCCCGTCAGAAACCCCCAAACACGTCAAAAAAGAAGTTACAACATGTTAAAAATGCTCAGGTTTTGCTCCACTTGGCTAGTTGCCGTCGTCCTCGGAATCGCACTTCTGGCCGGCCAGGCGCACGCCGACAATCCGAAGGTCGTCGTTTTCGATTTCGAGCTGTTCGACACAAGCCTCGAAGGCGAGTTGCAGCCGGCACGCGAAGATCAGTCGGCACGGCTGAAAATGATCACGCAGATGATCCGCGACGCTCTCCAGAAAACCGGCGCGTACGACGTGGTCGCCATCACGCCCGAGGCCGAAAAGAAGGCCAAGGACAGCAGCTTCATCGGGTGCAATGGCTGCGATGTCACGATAGCAAACACGCTCGGCGCCGACCTGTCGATCATCGGTCACGTGCAGAAGGTCAGCAACCTGATCCTGAGTCTCACAGCAGAAATCCGGGATGTGAAGTCGGGCAAGCTGGTCGGCGCCATGGGCGCTGACATTCGTGCGAACACGGACGATTCCTGGCGGCGCGGCATGCAGTGGCTGATCGACAACCGGCTGCTTGCCAATCAGGGCAAGCTTGCGGTGCAGGAGGGGGGGTAGGGCGTCACGAGCTCGGGGGGGGGGGCGTAGCTACTCCGCCGGCTCCATCACCCGCACTTTCGCCGCACGCGACACCTGCTCGGCGTTGCGCATGTTGCGCAGCGTCAGTTCCGGCAGGTCGCGAATGGATTCAGCCTTCGCCATCGCCTTCATGTCGGCGTGGTAGGGCGAGAGCGCGCAGGCGGGATCGGTGTTGCGCGCGTCGCCGGTCATGGCCATGGCCTGACAGCGGCAGCCGCCGAAATCAATCTCGCGGAAGGCGCAGGAGCGGCAGGGCTCCTTCATCCAGTCGGTGCCGCGGAATGCGTTAAATGCGGATGAGTTCAGCCAGATGTCGAGCAGCGGCGTGTCCCTGACGTTGGCGAACGCAAGGTTCGGGATTGACTCCGCCGCATGGCACGGCAGCACCTTGCCGGCCGGCGTGATGTTCATGAAACCGGAGCCCCAGCCGCCCATGCAGGGTTTTGGCCGCTTGGCGTAATAGTCCGGCACGACCATGTCGATCGTCAGCAGGCCCTTCAGCCGCTCGCGCGCCGCTTCGACGATCTCGACGCTTGCGATCGTCTGCTCATAAGTCGGCATCAGCGCCGCGCGATTGAGCAGCGCCCAGCCATAATACTGCGCATGAGCGATCTCGAGCCGTTGCGCACCGATGTCGACCGCAAAATCGATATATTTGGCGACGTTGTGGATGTTCTGCCGGTGGATCGGCGCATTGATGGTGAGCGGTAGGCCGAGTTCGCCGGTCCATTTGCCGACCTCGACCTTCTTTGCGAATGCGCCCTTGTAAGCGCCGATACGGTCGTTGTTTTCCGCATCGACGTCTTGGAAGGAAATCTGCACGTGGTCGAGACCGAGCTTTGCCAGCCCTTCCAGGCGCTCGCGCTTCAGCAGCACGGCGGCAGTGATCAGATTGGAATAGAGACCTGCCTTCGACGCAGCCTCGACGATCTGTTCGAGGTCCTTGCGAGCGGTCGGTTCGCCGCCCGAAAGGTGCACCTGCAGGATGCCCATCTTGCCGGCCTGCCGCATGACCGAAACCCACGTCTCGGTGTCAAGCTCGACATTGACCCGCTCCAGCTCGATCGGATTCGAGCAATAGCCGCACTGGAGCGGACAGCGATGCGTCAGCTCGGCCAGCATCCCGACCGGAGCGGTCGCGCACAATATATCGGTGGCGCAGGTCGCGCCTTCGGTTGGCACGTTCGTCATCTCATTCATGACTTCACGTATCCTTTGTCCGCCAGATCCTGGAGCATTTCGAGAACGTCCTGCCTGATTTGCTCCGGAGTGGCCTGATATTCCTCGGCCAGCGCCGCCGTGATGTCCTCGACGGAGCGATTGCCGTCGCACAGTTTCAACACTGCAACCGCGATATCGTTCGGTGTCAGGACGCGCTCGGGGGCGAGTAACACCCAGCGATCGCGTCCCGCGTCGTGCCGCAGCTTGAGATAAGGCGGCAGTCGTGGCTTCGTCGCGCCGTCGACGACGAGTCTCGCCACCTCAGCTCACTTCTTCTTCATATCGGGCGGGATGAACGCTCCCGGCGGAACGAAGCCCGGCTCGACATAGGCGAAATAGAGCGCATCGAGCTGGACCCAGAGCACGTTGCACTTGAACCGAAGCGCGGCGAGGGCTGCCTGCTGCGACTCCGCCGTCAGCGCATAGCGCTTGACATAGTCCAGCGCGAACTCCGCATCCCGCGGCGCCTGTTTCATTCGCCGGCGGAAATATTGCATCACGTCCTCGCTGATGAACTCGTAGTTCTCCAGCATGCCCGAGATGCGCTCCTGATGAATCTTCGGCGCAAACAGTTCAGTCAGGGAGGAAGCGACAGCTTCGACGAGCGTGTGCTCGCGCACGAACCGCACATAGGCCTCAACGGCAAAGCGGGTCGCGGGCAGCGCGCCCTCCATGGAACACACATAGTCCCGGTCGAGCCCAAGGCCATCGGTGAGAATAAGCCAACGCTCGATGCCGCCTTCCTCGTCACCCTGGCCGTCATGGTCGAGAATTCGGTGAACCCATTCGCGGCGCAGATCGACATCCAGCGTCCGGCTGATAAGCGCGGCGTCCTTGCGCGGAACTGCTGCCTGATAGCAGTAGCGATTCAGCGCCCAGGCCTGGACCTGTGCCTTGTTCAGCTTGCCGCCATGCAGGAGCTTATGAAACGGGTGCTTGTCGTGATACCGCTCGGCGCCGATCGCGCGCACGGCATCGTCCATCTCCTCCCGGCTCATCACCCTGTCCGAGCCTTCGTTTCCTACCCAGATTTTTTCCGCGTCATTTAATGAACGGCGGCTTGTTAGTGTCGACACGCCCGAACCTCCACGGCGACAGAAGCATTCACTCCCTACACTAAGGCGCGTTTGCGGTGTCGTTAAAGCCCTTGTTTCGAGGAAGTCGTTTGTTCCGCTTCCGCTGAAACAAAAACGGCGACCCGCTTACGCCAGGCCGCCGCTCCGTCAGACCTTAGGATCGGAATTAGACGCGATCCAGCTCGGCCGGCAGATAGGAAGTGACTTCCATGCCGGATTCGGTCTCGGTGATCTGCGGGGTGTTCCACTCTTTCATGACGTAATCTCCCTTGAGAAATGCCAACTGGTTAAACCGAAGCCTTTGTTTTTCCAACTCGTTTTGTGTTTCGAGCTGGCAATATGCGTCGGTCGATGTTTAGGATATGGGGGTTCGCAGCGATAACTGCAAATCGTAACTTCTTATGTTCCTTATAAGGCCTGCTTATCGGTGATTACGATCCGCCAGCTCCGTTATCTTGATGCCCTGTCGCAGACTTTGCACTTTGGCAAGGCCGCCGACATGTGCGCCGTCAGCCAGCCGGCCTTGAGCATGCAGATCAAGGATCTGGAGGACATGCTCGGCGTCTCTCTGGTCGAACGCCGCAAGCAGGGCGTCGAGCTGACCGAGGAAGGCTGGGAAGTCTCCCGCCGGGCGCGTACAATTCTCGCATCCGTCCGTGATCTGATGGATTACGCCAAGCAGCACGACGAAATGTTGTCAGGCACGCTTCGCCTCGGGGTCATTCCGTCGATCGCGCCGTACCTGCTGCCCCGCGCTCTGCCGAACATCCAGAAGGAATACCCCAAGCTGCGCTTGCAGCTTCGCGAGACGCTGACCGACACGCTCATGCGCGAGCTGATCTCAGGCGACCTCGACATCATCGTGGCGGCGCTGCCGATCGATCATGCGGACGTCGAGACGCTGCATCTGTTTGAGGACCGGTTCCTGCTGGCGGTCAGCGCAAAGCACAACACGGAACGGACCCATGCAACGCAGGAGCAGCTCACCGACGAAAGGCTGCTGCTGCTGGAAGAGGGCCACTGCCTGCGCGATCAGGCGCTGGCTTTCTGCCAGCTGGTTTCGCCCGAGTCGCGGTCGACCTTCGGCGCATCGAGCCTTGCGACCATCGTCCAGATGGTCGGCAGCGGATTCGGCGTGACGCTTCTGCCGGAGATGGCGGCGTCGATCGAACTCAGCCGGCGCGACGATATCAAGCTGCTGCGCTTCGAAGGCGAGGAGCCGCGCCGTCAGATCGGACTGGCCTGGCGCAAGACCTCGCCGCGAAAACCGGACTATCAGCGCTTCGGGGAACTGCTCGTCGAAGTCGGCCGGAGTCATCAGGCTACGGCCTAATCTGCTCACGGGATGCGCCGCGCGCGCCGTCCTGCGCCGAGCCCGTCATGATGTCCGCGCCTTTCGTTTCGCGCAGGAACAGCGCGCCGACGATGAACGTCATCGCGGCGATCGCAATCGGATACCAGAGCCCGAAATAGATGTTGCCCGAAGCCGCCACCATCGCGGTCGCGATCAGGGGCAGCATGCCGCCGAACCAGCCGTTGCCGATGTGATAGGGCAGGGACATCGACGTGTAGCGGATCTGCGGTGGAAACAGCTCAACGAGATAGGCTGCGATCGGCCCGTACACCATGGTCACATAAAGCACCATGACGCTGAGGATCAGGCAGGCCATGAACCAGTTTATGTTCTGCGGGTCGGCGCCCGCCCTGAAGCCGAGTTGCTGCAGAGCGACAGTCCAGGCGGCCTGACGCGCATCGAGATCGGTCTCGTCCACTTTGGACGATGCGATCACGGACCAGTCCGGCAGAGTCGTCTGCCCGACAATGACGGAAACGGGCTGTCCCGGCGCATCGACCGTTGTGAAGGACAGGCCTTGCTTGGTCAGGAAATCCTTCACGCTGTCGCAGTCGCTGAAGTCCGACCAAGGACCGACGAAAATGTGAAAGTTGCAGGTGGCGGGGTCCGCCGTGACAGTGATTGGATTGGCGCGCTGGAAGGCTTCCAGATCGGGATTGACGTAATGCGTCAACGCCTGGAACAGGGGAATATATGTCAGCGCCGCGATCAGGCACCCCGCAAGAATGATCTTCAGCCGGCCGATTCTGTCAGACAGCCAGCCGAAGAACACGAACAGGGGCGTTCCGACGAGCAGCGAAACGGCGATCATCAGATAGGCGCTTAGGAAGTCGACCTTCAGCGTGATTGTGAGAAAGAACAGGGCGTAGAACTGCCCCGTGTACCAGACAACACCCTGTCCGGCCGTGGCGCCGAGCAGCGCAAGCAGGACGTATCGGTTGTTCGGGTAGCGGAAAAAACTGTCCGTGAGCGGAGTTTTCGACGTCGTCCCCTCCGCCTTCATACGCTGGAAGACCGGCGACTCGTTGAGCTTCATGCGGATATAGATCGAGAAGATCAGGAGGATAACGGAGATCAGGAACGGGATGCGCCAACCCCATTCCTGGAACGCCTCTCTTTCGAGGCCGAGCCGGGCCACGCCGATCACGAGCAGCGACATGAAGAAGCCAAGCGTGGCCGTGGTCTGAATCCAGCTCGTCGCGTAACCGCGCCTGTCGGCGCGCGCATGTTCCGCGACATAGGTCGCCGCGCCGCCGTATTCGCCCCCCAGAGCCAGGCCCTGCAGCAGGCGCAGGGTCACAAGGAAGAATGGCGCCAGCCAACCGATCTGCTCAAACGTCGGCAGCAGGCCGACAGCAAAGGTCGCGCCGCCCATCAGGAGCAGCGTGATCAGGAACGTGTATTTGCGGCCGACAAGATCGCCGATGCGGCCGAACACGACTGCGCCGAATGGACGGACGATAAAGCCCGCGGCATACGTTGCGAAAGCCGACAGCAGCGCGGCCGTATCGTTACCGGGCGGGAAGAACAGCGATGCGAAAAAGGGCGCAAGCGTCGCGTAGAGATAGAAGTCGTACCATTCAAAGACGGTGCCGAGGGACGATGCGAATATGACCCGCCGCTCCTCCGCATCTTCCGACTGCGGCCGCTCTTCCGATTCTGCAATTGTCATGTGTCCCTCGCGCAGCGAGGGTGCCGCAGCTGGGCCGCCGAATAAAGAGGGGTTTTGGGACTGGTGCCGGCTGAGGGAATCGAACCCCCGACCTTCGGTTTACAAAACCGCTGCTCTACCTGCTGAGCTAAACCGGCCTTCGCATTAGAATCGATCACGTACATGACTCTTGGTCGGTCGACCAAGAGTCATCGTGATCTAGACGGCGAGCCATTCGCGGTCGAATGAAACAAGGGCGCCGGTGTTAACGACGCCCTTATTCGCTCAACGAAGATTAGCGCCGTCTGGCGAGAATCAGCCCAATGACGAAGGCCGTAGACAGCACGCCCGCCGGCCCCAGGCGTTGAATGAACTCGCCCACCTGGTTCTGCGCCGCACCGACCGCCCGCGATGCTGCCTGCGCTGGACTTACCTCGCGCTTCGCCTTTGACTCCCTCGTTATTAGCGGCATCATGCCAAGCGCAAGCAGTCCCAAAAGCATCAGGGATGCTCCGACGATACCGGCCGCTTCCAAAGCGGTGAATCCGAGCTTCACCTGAAGCGCCAGATAGCCGGCGATCAGTCCGAACACCGCAGCCAGAAACAGGAACAAGCAGGCAACCGCAATAACGATCGCCTGCCTGATGCCCCTGTCGACGGATTGCTTGATACGCGCGCCGATCTGAAGTGTAGGCAATACTGTCAGCAGCACCCGGAGCATCGGCGGGGCCTACCGGAGCCGAGTGAGAAGACCGAACAGAAAACCGAGACCGACGGCGACTGCCACGGCCGTCAACGGGTTTCGTCTGATGGCCGCTTCCGCTTCTTCGGCTGTTTCCTGCGCATAATCTTGCGCGCGGTTCATCTGCCGGCCCGCCATCCGGGTGACGGTATCGGCGAGGTTGGCGATTTCGGCGCGCATATTGTCGACTTGGCTCGACAGATCGTGCTCGTCCATAGCCTGTCCGGCCCGCGACGCTTCTCGCTTAATGTTTTCGGTGACCATGATTCGATTCCTGTGTTCGCGATTGCAGCGGCGGAGCGCATAATCGCCGGGTCCGAGCGACATTGTCCGGCCTTAGAATCCGGCCGGATCGGACACTAGCAACGCATCGCATTCTCCCCGGTTCCATGCGCCGGAACCTTGCAGATGCGGTCATGTTTTCCGTCAGCGTCCCGGTAGGAGCATCCGCGCTTCGGGTGTCGGCGGAGAAAGGAAAAGGGAAGATCAACTGGAAGTTGACGGGCTTGGCCGCAAT
>JBKJVQ010000014.1:0-3744 GCA_046717125.1 Methyloligellaceae bacterium | reverse complement strand
GTATTACATCAACCATCGCTGGCTCGGCGGTACGCTGACGAACTGGAAGACGATCTCGCATTCGATCCGCCGCCTGCGCAGCCTCGAAGAGACGCTCGGTGGCCAGACGCAAGGTCTGACCAAGAAGGAACTGCTTAACCTGACGCGCGAGCAGGATCGGCTTGAGCGTGCAATTGGTGGCATCAAGGACATGGGCGGCCTGCCTGACCTCATGTTCGTGATCGACACGAACAAGGAAGCGATTGCGATCGCCGAGGCGCGCAAGTTGAACATTCCCGTGATTGCGATCGTCGATTCCAATTCCGATCCCGATGGCATCAACTACCCGGTGCCCGGCAACGACGACGCGGGCCGCGCGATCACGCTCTACTGCGATCTCGTCGCGACTGCAGCGATCGACGGCATCGGACGCGGGCAGGGGGACTCCGGTGTCGATGTCGGCGCTGCGGCTGAACCGCCGGCCGAAATGGCTATTGCCGCCGAACCGGCCGTCGCCGCCGAGGCTCCGATAAACGGCGCGGGTGCATCTCAGGACTTCAGGCTGCTAGCCGAGGCGGATGGCGATGCGGACGATCTGAAGAAGATCGGGGGCGTCGGCCCGGCGCTCGAAAAGCGCATGAACGAGTACGGCATCTTCCATTACTGGCAGCTCGCCAATGCCGGCCC
This sequence comes from Methyloligellaceae bacterium, assembly GCA_046717125.1. GTDB lineage: Bacteria > Pseudomonadota > Alphaproteobacteria > Rhizobiales > Methyloligellaceae > JBKJVQ01. The sequence continues at coordinate 3,078 of JBKJVQ010000014.1, read as the reverse complement.
GGACGATTTGGCGGCGCTCGACGAGGCCATGAACACCAAAGGCAAGGCGACACGAGACTGGTCGAAGCAGGCCCGCGAGCTGATGGGACCGGCGGCGGCGGCCTGATCCGCCGTAACTCCTGACGCCGTTATCGATAGAGGATACGCATGGCCGAGATTACGGCTTCATTGGTAAAAGCCCTGCGCGACCAGACCGGCGCGGGCATGATGGACTGCAAGGCGGCATTGCAGGAGACCGGCGGCGACATGGAAGCCGCGGTCGACTGGCTGCGCGCCAAGGGTCTCTCGAAGGCGGCCAAGAAGGCAGGCCGCGTGGCGGCTGAAGGGCTGATCGGGCTGTCGTCCGAGCCGAAGCGCGCCGCCCTGGTCGAAGTGAACTCCGAGACTGATTTCGTCGCCCGCAATGCGCAGTTCCAGCACATTGTCATCACGGTCGCATCGCTCGCGCTCGAATGCGACGGCGACTTTGCGGCGCTCGAGGGTACGATCTATCCAGGCGGATCGATTTCCGTGGTCGATCACATTAGGGAAATGGTCGGCACAATCGGCGAGAATCTGACGCTGCGCCGCACGACGGCGATTGCGGTCGGCGAGGGCGTCGTGGGCGCCTATCTGCATAACGCGATCGCGCCGGGCCTCGGCAAGATCGGCGTCATTGTCGGGCTCGAATCGAACGGCGATGCAGCGAAGCTCGACGCGTTCGGGCGGCAGCTTGCCATGCATATCGCTGCGGCCGCGCCGGCGGCGGTCAGCGTGGCCGATCTCGATCCGTCCCTAATCGAGCGCGAACGCGCCGTCCTGACCGAACAGGCGAAAGAGTCGGGCAAGCCCGACGGCGTGATTGCCAAGATGGTCGAGGGCCGCCTGCGCAAGTATCACGAGGAGGTCGTGCTGCTTGAGCAGATCTTCGTCATCGACGGCGAGACCAAGGTCGGGGACGCCGTGAAGGCGGCAGAGAGCGACGTTGGCGCGCCGATCAAGGTGACATCCTTCGCCCGCTATGCGCTTGGCGAAGGAATCGAGCGCGACAAGACCGACTTTGCCGCAGAGGTCGCCGCGGCGGGCGGCGCGTAATCAGCGTCCGACCGGGTTGGCCGGCTGGACCAGTCAGTCTCCGGACGATTTAGCGGTCGCCGGCATTTCAACTCAAAACGGCGGGAGGAACACGTGGCCGCACCTGATCCGCACGGCGCCCCGCGCTACCGCCGCGTACTTCTCAAGCTCTCCGGCGAAGCGCTGATGGGCGGGCAGGGCCACGGCATCGATGTCGCCGTGGTCGAACGGATCGCGCGCGACGTGGCCGCCGTCCGTAAGTCGGGCATCGAGATATGCCTGGTTGTCGGAGGTGGAAACATCTTTCGCGGCCTCGCCGGCGCGGCCAAAGGGATGGACCGCGCGGCCGGCGACTGCATGGGCATGCTCGCGACCGTCATCAACGCGCTGGCGCTAGAGAACGAGCTCATTCAGGCCGGGAGCCCGGCACGCGCCATGTCGGCAATTCCGATGCCGACTGTCTGCGAGCCCTTCGTCCGGCAGGAGGCGCTAAGGCATATCGAGGACGGCAAGGTGGTCGTGTTCGGCGCCGGCACTGGAAATCCGTTCTTCACAACGGATACCGCTGCTGCGCTGCGGGCCGCCGAGATGAAATGCGACGCGCTGCTGAAGGGAACGCAGGTCGACGGCGTCTACGCCGCCGACCCGAAGACAAACCCGGACGCGGAGCGATACGACCGGCTTTCCTTCGACGATGTGTTGGCGAAAAACCTGAAGGTCATGGATGCAACCGCGATCGCGCTTGCCCGCGACAATAGTATTCCGGTAGTTGTTTTTTCGATTCACGACGACGGCAATCTGGCCAAGGTGCTCGCCGGCGAGGGCCGCTCGACCACCATTTCAGCCTGACGCACCGCAGACAGTTGCCGAGCTCAAAGGGGCGAGGATGGCCGACTTCGATCTGAAAGACCTCGAACGCCGAATGCGGGCTGCGGTGGCCGTGCTCAAACAGGAGTTTGGCGGACTGCGGACCGGGCGGGCAAGTGCGTCACTGCTCGATCCCATCATGGTCACGGCCTATGGTTCGACCATGCCGCTCAACCAGGTCGCCAACGTGAACGTGCCGGAGGCGCGCCTGATCACCGTGCAGGTCTGGGACAAATCGCAGGTGAGCGCCGTCGAGAAGGCGATCCGCGAATCCGATCTCGGCCTCAATCCTGTCGTGGATGGACAGACGCTGCGGCTGCCGATTCCGGAGCTGAACGAAGAGCGCCGGAGAGAGCTCGCGAAGGTCGCCCACAAATATGCCGAACAGAGCCGGGTAGCAGTCCGCAACGTGCGCCGGGACGGCATGGACGAACTCAAGCGGCTCGAAAAGGACAGCGAGATCGGCAAGGACGACCATCACAGCCTGTCGCAGCGCGTTCAGGAACTGACCGACAAAGTCGTTGGCGAGATCGATCAGATGCTCGCGACGAAGGAAAGCGAGATCATGCAGGTCTGACCTGCAAACCGCCACGCGGGATCGTTCCGTGCGCCGAGGTGACCGACAATGCTCGATAAGGCCGAACCGCCCGCTTACAGCCCTTCCGGCAAGACGCCGCAGCACATCGCCATCATCATGGACGGAAACGGCCGATGGGCGGCGGAACGGGGTCTGCCGCGACGCGAGGGGCATCGCCATGGCGTCGACGGCGTGCGCCGGACAATTCGAGCCGCCATCGAGTTCGGCGTCCCGTACTTGACGATTTTCAGCTTTTCGTCCGAGAACTGGCGGCGGCCAAAGTCGGAAATCGCCGACCTCATGAGCCTGATGAAGCGCTTCATCCGCCGGGACCGGGCCGATCTGCACAAACACGGCGTCAAAATTCGGGTGATCGGCGAACGGGAGAGCCTTGAAACGGGGACGCTGAGGCTCATTGAGGAATCGGAAGCGCTGACCCGTGGCAACAGCGTGCTGAACCTCACGGTTGCGTTCAACTATGGCGCGCGCGACGAGATAGTCCGTGCGGCCAGACGTCTGGCGGAGGCGGTGGAGGCCGGAGAGCTCGCGGCTTCGGATGTCGACGAAAGCCGGCTTACCTC
>JBKJVQ010000013.1:0-12000 GCA_046717125.1 Methyloligellaceae bacterium | reverse complement strand
TCCACACCTTCATCGGCACCTCGCCGCTGCATCGCCAGTATCAACTCCAGATGAGCGCCGAACAGGTTCACGCCGCCGTTACGTCCTCCGTGACACGGGCGCGGCAATACACCGACAATGTCGAATGGTCGGCGATGGATGCGACGCGCACCGAGCCTGATTTTCTCTGCCGCTGCGTCGAGGCGGCGGTCAAAGCCGGGGCGACGACAATCAATATCCCGGACACGGTCGGCTATGCGGTGCCCGACGAATTCAAGTCGCTGATCGAAATGCTAATCGCGCGCGTGCCGGGTGCCGATGCGGTGATCTTCTCGACCCATTGCCACAACGATCTGGGGCTCGCCGTCGCGAACTCGTTGGCGGGCGCGACAGCCGGCGCGCGTCAGATCGAATGCACCATCAACGGTCTTGGCGAGCGCGCCGGAAACGCCGCGCTCGAAGAGATCGTCATGGCGATCAACACGCGCGGCGACCGGCTGCCGTTCTGGACCGGCGTCGATGCGAGCTATATCACGCGCGCGTCGAAGCTGGTCGCCGCGGTGACGTCCTTCCCGGTGCAGTACAACAAGGCCATCGTCGGAAAGAACGCGTTTGCGCACGAGTCCGGCATCCATCAGGACGGCGTGCTGAAGAACGCGCAGACCTACGAGATCATGACGCCGGCGAGCGTCGGCCTGAAGGAGAGCTCGCTCGTCATGGGCAAGCATTCTGGGCGCCACGCCTTCCGCGAAAAGCTGAAGGAGCTGGGTTACGAGCTCGGCGACAACGCGTTCGAGGATGCGTTCCAGCGCATGAAGGATCTTGCCGATAAGAAGAAGCACGTCTTCGAAGAGGACATCGAAGCGCTGGTCGATGAGGAGATCGCTGGCGCGGCGGACCGTATCAAGGTCGTGGCGCTCACGGTCATCGCCGGCACCGGCGGACCGCAGAAGGCGATCATAACACTCGATATCGGCGGCCAGCACCACACGAAGGAAGCCACCGGCGACGGACCTGTCGACGCGACCTTCAACGCGATCAAGGCGCTCGTGCCACACGAGGCGCGCCTGCCGCTGTATCAGGTGCATGCCGTAACCGAGGGTACGGATGCGCAGGCCGAAGTCAGTGTCCGGCTGGAAGAAAACGGCAAGATGGTCACGGGCAAGAGCGCCGACACCGACACGCTTGTTGCGTCGGCACGGGCCTATGTGTCGGCGCTGAACAAGCTGATGGCAAAGCGTGAGCGCGGCCTTCCCGAGAAGATGATCGCGGTCTAAGACCGACAAACCGGGCGAGGCGCCTGATTAGCGCCGAGCACCGCCGCAATGGACACCATCTCTCAACTGTAACGCATTCCGCGATTCGACCTTTATGCGGCGCAGAATTAAGCTCGACTTACGTAATAGGGAACGCCGAGGTTGATTTCACAAAAGGCCAGATACGGCTTCAAGGCGCTCATTTACCTCGTCAAGGCGGGGCCGGGCGCCAGTCCAAGCATCGAGGAAATAGCGGGCGGGGCCCGCGTTCCCCGCAAGTTCCTAGAGCACATCCTTCTCACTCTGAAGGGTAAGGGTGTCTTGGCCAGCCGCCGCGGTCCGAAGGGCGGCTATCTCCTTCTGAAGCATCCATCCGAGCTGTCGATCGGCGCGCTGTTGCGCATGATCGATGGCCCTATTGCGCCCTTGAGTTGCATTTCGCGTACCGCCTATCGCCGATGCGAGGATTGCGAGGACGAGGCAACCTGTGAGGTGCGGCGTGCGTTTGGCGACATCTATACTCGTGCTCTTGCGCTGATGGAGGCCACGACTCTCGAAGATGTTTGCTGCGACGATAAGGTCGTGCCGGTTCTGCTCGCTCCGCTGGGGTCTGAGAACGCCGTTCCGGCGACTTAGCAAATCGGATGCGAATTTTTCCCGAACTTTGCGGAAAATTGGTTTTTCTGTCGCTTGCGATCACGATCAACTTAGTCGAGATTAGCTCCAGTCAAAAACTTAGGAGGCTGGGATGCGCTGGATTTTTCTGAGCAAGGCCGCGATGGCCGCGACAGTCTTGCTCAACGCCATGGCGTTGGGGGAGGCCCGTGCCGCCACATTCAACCTGCTGAACGTCTCGTACGATCCGACGCGAGAATTCTATAAGGCCTTCAACGCGGAGTTCGCGAAAAAGTGGCAGGCTGAAGCCGGCGACGATGTGCGCATTCAGCAGTCGCATGGCGGTTCCGGAAAGCAGGCGAGAGCTGTCGTTGACGGGCTTGAAGCCGACGTCGTGACGCTTGCGCTGTCGGCAGACATCGAAGCGATCGCGAGACAAACGAAGCTGATCCCTCAGGATTGGCAAGCGCGGCTGCCGAACAACAGCGCGCCCTACTACTCGACGATCGTCTTCCTCGTCCGCAAAGGCAACCCGAAGGGCGTGAAGGACTGGGACGATCTGGCGAAGCCGGGCATCCAAATCATCACACCCAATCCCAAGACTTCGGGCGGCGCCCGGTGGAATTACCTCGCGGCCTGGCATCACGCTCTCCAGAAAGCCGGGGGCGATGAAACCGCCGCCAAGAAATTCGTGGGCGCGCTTTACCGCAACGTTCCGGTGCTGGATACCGGCGCACGGGGCTCGACGACGACCTTCGTGCAACGCGGCATCGGCGACGTACTGCTTGCCTGGGAGAATGAGGCGTTCCTTGCCCGCGAGGAACTCGGGCCTGAAAAGTTCGAGATTGTTCTCCCGTCGAGCTCGATACGTGCGGAGCCGCCGGTGGCCGTCGTCGACGCGAATGTCGACCGGAAGGGCACGCGCAAGGTGGCTGAGGCCTATCTGAACTATCTTTACGAGCAGACCGGCCAGAGGCTTGCGGCGAAGCACTTCTATCGCCCCTCAAAACCTGAGTTGGCGGACAAGAAGGATCTAGCCCGGTTTCCGGACCTGAAGCTTGTGTCGATCGACGATCCGGTTTTTGGTGGCTGGAAGGGGGTGCAGGAAAAGCACTTTGGCGACGGTGGAATCTTCGACCAGATCTATCGCCCCGGGAACTAGCTGCGCGGCAATAGCGATAAGAGACGGGTGGCCCGAGGTCCGGGTCGCCCGTTCTTCGTGACTTCAGGATGATCCCGATCTCACGCCGGGACGACAGTCGTCAGAAAGTGGCCATGACTACAGTTGTGCGAACGGGATGGAAGGAGCCGAGCGTGCTTCCGGGCTTCGGCCTCGCCATGGGATTCACGCTGACCTATCTCAGCCTCATAGTTCTCATCCCGCTCGCTGCGCTCGTGCTCAAGGCGGTGACGCTGGGACCGGCCGAGATCTGGCGTATCGCCCTGGACCCGCGCGTGCTGGCCGCACTCAAGCTGAGCTTCGGCCTCTCGCTGGCCGCCGCCGCCGTCAACGCTGTGTTCGGACTGATCGTCGCCTGGGTGCTGATCCGCTATCGGTTTCCCGGAAAGAAACTGCTTGACGCATTCGTCGATCTTCCCTTCGCCCTCCCGACCGCGGTCGCCGGTATATCGCTCGCGGCGATCTATGCGCCCAACGGCTGGATCGGACAGCTATTCGAACCGTATGGAATCAGGATTGCCTACACGCCACTCGGCATTTTCATCGCGCTTGTGTTCATCGGCATACCGTTCGCCGTGCGAACGGTAGAGCCGGTTCTCCGGGACTTCGAGAGGGAGATCGAGGAGGCGGCCGCCAGTCTCGGCGCAAATCGATGGCAGACGATCTGGCGCGTGATCATTCCCGTGCTGCTGCCGGCGATCCTGACAGGCTTTGCGCTTTCGTTCGGGCGCGCGGTCGGCGAGTACGGCTCGGTCATCTTTATTGCCGGCAACATTCCGTTCGTTTCGGAGATTGCGCCGCTTCTGATCGTCATTCGGCTGGAGGAGTTCGACTATGCCGGCGCGACCGCCGTCGCGGCGATCATGCTCGTCATTTCCTTCGTCTCCCTGCTTGCGATCAATCTTCTTCAGGCCTGGAGCCGCCGGAGGTTCGGCAATGTCTGACGCCGCCGATTTTCCGCAGTTGGAACACCGCGTCACGACAGAATCGCTGCCGGTTCGGATCCTGCTGATCCTGACCGCACTCCTGTTTCTCGGCTTCTTTCTGCTGCTGCCTCTCGCGGCAGTGTTCATCGAGGGCTTCCGGGCAGGGATGGCCGCCTACTGGAACGCGATTACCGAGCCGGACGCGTTGGCCGCGATCCGTCTCACGCTGCTCGTCGCCGCGATCGCCGTTCCTGCCAACTTGCTGTTCGGCCTTGCGGCGTCCTGGGCCATCGCGAAGTTCCAGTTTCCGGGAAAGTCGCTTCTCACCACGCTTATCGATCTGCCGTTCTCGATCTCGCCCGTGGTCTCGGGTCTCGTGTTCGTGCTGCTGTTCGGCGCGCAGGGCTATTTCGGTCCCTCGCTGCGCGAGCACAGCATCGAGATTGTGTTCGCCGTGCCCGGGATCGTGCTCGCTACCATCCTCGTGACGTTTCCGTTCATTGCCCGCGAGCTGATCCCGATCATGGAGGATCAGGGCAAGCGCGATGAGGAGGCGGCACTCTCGCTCGGCGCAAGCGGGCTGAGCACGTTCTGGCGCGTGACCTTGCCCAATGTGAAATGGGCACTGCTCTATGGCGTCCTGCTCTGCAACGCCCGCGCAATGGGAGAGTTCGGCGCGGTATCGGTCGTGTCGGGACATATCAGGGGGCAGACCAACACGATGCCGCTGCATGTAGAGATTCTCTACAACGAGTATCAGTTCTCGGCGGCCTTTGCCGTGGCTTCGCTGCTGGCGCTGCTCGCGCTCGTTACGCTTGTCATCAAGAGCATTCTCGAATGGCGCTACGCCGGCCAGATCGCCGCGACGCGCGTCCTATAGATCAGCTCGGAGAGGCAACCATGGACGCCCGTGTGACATTCCCCCTACAGTCCGCCGCCGAGCGCGCGCCTGCGGATTGGTCGAGCCATTGGGGACCGCCCTTGAATGTCGCTATCGACAATGTGTTCAAGCAGTTCGGCGAAACGTCGGCTCTGGATGGCGTTTCCCTCGACATTCGGGCGGGCGAGCTGATCGCGCTGCTCGGTCCCTCCGGATCAGGCAAGACCTCTTTGCTCCGCATCCTTGGCGGGCTCGACGCGCCGACCTCCGGACGCGTGCTCTTCGGCGGCGAGGATGCGCTGCTTCTCAGCGTGCAGCAGCGGAACGTCGGCTTTGTATTCCAGCACTACGCGCTTTTCCGGCACATGACGGTGCTTGAGAACGTGTCGTTCGGGCTTTCGGTGCGGCCTCGATCGCGCAGGCCCTCAGCCGCCGAAATCAGCCGCCGCGCGAGCGAGCTGCTCGATCTCGTACAGCTCTCCGGTCTGGAAGGGCGTTATCCGAATCAACTATCCGGCGGGCAGCGCCAGCGGGTCGCGCTTGCGCGGGCGCTCGCGATCGAACCGCGCATATTGCTCCTCGATGAACCATTCGGCGCGTTGGATGCGAAGGTCAGACGCGAACTCAGGCGTTGGCTCAGGGAAATCCATACGACCACGGGCCATACCACCGTTTTCGTCACGCACGACCAGGAGGAGGCGCTCGAACTCGCCGATCGCGTCGTCGTCATGAACGCAGGCAAGATCGAGCAGGTCGGCACGCCGGACGAAGTTTATGACGAGCCGGAATCGCCGTTCGTGTTCAGCTTTATCGGCGAGGCGAATTCAATGCCGGTCGATGTTTCGGACGGTGTCATCAGTCTGGACCAGCGGCCGCTCGGCATTCGGGACGAGCGACATTCCGGGCCGGCGCTGCTTTATTTCCGGCCCCAAGACGTGCTCCTCGTTGATGCGGGCGAGACCGCAATTTCCGGAACCGTCCGGGCGACACGGCGACATGGCCCGACGCGGCGGGTCGAACTCGAGACGGGCGTCGGACGGCATGTCGTCGAAATGGACGTTCCCGAGGGAAGCAAGATCGCGATTCGCGACCAGCTGCTCTTCAAGCCGACGCGCTATACTCTGTTCGGCCGTGGGGACTCAGCGGACTGACGTTATGCACAATGGATTTAAGTGTGCTCGGATCGACACTTCACCGTCGGCCAGGAGGGACATTCCGCCCTCGCATCCGGGAAACTCAACCGCTTAGCCCATTCCGTTACGACGGCGTTTGACCGGGCTCCGATCCCTCTGGCTGCGCTTTAACCAAACACGTTCATTTTTAAGGAAAAATCCTGCGCCGATTGTGGCGTGCGCCGTTGCCCGACCCGGGGATTTGCAGCACGATCCCGGTCGGCGCTCACGCATTTGTGCGAGCCTTTCGAACAATTCAAATTGGACCCGGAAGGCTCGCTGGTTCGCGCTTTGCGAACGTCCTGTCTTGCGTCGTGGGCGATCCGGGGGAAGAGTATGTTTTCGAGTGTAGTCGGCTTCGTGTCGTCCGACATGGCTATTGATCTCGGCACGGCGAACACGCTGGTATACGTGCCGGGACGAGGCATCGTTCTGGAAGAACCGTCGATTGTCGCGGTGGCGACGCGCAACGGCGAGAAAAAGGTTGTCGCCGTCGGGCATGAAGCCAAGTCCATGCTTGGCCGCACGCCAGAGGGGCTGGAGACGATCCAGCCGATGCGCGACGGCGTGATCGCCGATTTCAACGCCGCCGAAGAGATGATCAAGCATTTCATCCGGCAGGTTCACAACCGCACCACCTTCGTCAGGCCCTGCGTGATGATCTGCCTGCCGGCAAGCGCCACGCCGGTCGAGCGCCGCGCCGTGCACGAGGCCGGAATGGCGGCCGGTGCGCGGAAAGTCTATTTGATCGAGGAGCCTGTCGCTGCGGCCTTCGGCGCGGGCCTTCCAGTCCGGGAGCCTAGAGGGTCGATGGTCGTCGATATCGGTGGGGGCACGACCGACATCGCCGTCATGTCTCTTGGCGGGGTGATCTATGCGAAGTCGCTGAAGGTCGCCGGCAATACGATGGACGAAGCAATCATCAGCCACATCCGCTCCAAGCACAGGCTGCTGATCGGCGAGGCGACCGCCGAGCAGATCAAGAAGGAGCAGGGCACCGCGATCGCCAAGGTGAACGGCACGCCCGTGCACATCTCCGTCAAGGGACGGGATTTGCGACGCGGGTTCCCCACGGAAATCAAGCTGGAGCCGGCTGATCTCGCCGAGGCCTTGCGCTATCCGATCGCGCAGCTGGTCGACGGCGTCCAGGCGGCCGTGGCTGAAATTCCGCCCGAGATTGCAGCCGATATCTGCGATGCAGGAATCTACATGACCGGTGGCGGCGCGTTGCTTGACAAGCTCGACATCCGGCTTTCGAACGATACAGGCATTCGCTTCAGAGTGGCCGAAGACCCTTTGCGTTGCGTGATAAAGGGAACCGGCATGGCCTTGGAAAACATCGACAAAATGAAAGACCTTCTCGTGGAAGTTTGAGCCGTTGATTCGCGCTGCGAATCGGGAGTTGGGGCGAGTGTCACACAGTCAGCGGAAGGGTTTCGCTTTCGGCGCGAAACGGCGGCGCGGAGGGCAGAGCGTCACCCTGTTCGTGCTTTATTTCATCGCGACTGCTCTCTTGGTCCTGAGCCGGGTTGGACACGAAACAATCGACGAGGCCCGCACGGCCCTTTCCGACTGGTCGGTGCCCGCCCTTGAGATGCTGACGATGCCGGCTCACGGGATTCGGTACGGCGTCGCTCGGGCGAGAACGACCATCGACCTGCTCGACGAGGTTGCGCGGCTCAGAGCAGAAAACCAGCGCCTCAAATCGTGGGAATGGCGCGCCAAGATGCTCAATCAGCGTGTCGACCAGCTCCGCACATTGCTGAATGTCGTGGAAGAGCCGGCGCTCGAATTCGCATCGGGCCGTGTAATCGCTGACGGCCGTGGTCCGTTTATGCGCAGTGTGCTGATCAATGTCGGCCGTTCGCAGGGGGTCAAGGCGGGGTATGCCGTAATCAATTCGGAGGGTTTGGTCGGCCGCCTTGTATCGGTCGGAGGCGCAGCGTCGCGGGTCCTGCTGCTGACTGACCTCAAGAGCCGCGTTCCGGTCTATGTCGGCGAGGGCCGTATCCGCGCGGTGCTGGCGGGAGACAACAGCGCAGCCCCGCGGCTCGATTTCCTGCCGGAAGGCGCGAAGATCGGCGCCGGAGACGACGTCTATTCGTCCGGTCATGACGGACTGCTGCCCCGTGGACTGCGGGTCGGAACGATCGTCGGGGAAGGCGCGGACTATCGCGTCCGCACGGCGGCGGATCTCAACCGGTTCGAATTTGTCAGTGTCCTGTTCTTCGACGCGCCGGCGCTAATGACCGCGAACGGGATCGACGAGGAAGGCAAGCCCGTCGCCGCCGACACGGTCAAGCCAACGCGTCCCGTCGTCAGCGCAGCGCCCTGAGGAGCCGACCGCGATGGCCGCCCTTGCTCCGCTCATCGTGTTGGTGCTGACGTTCCTGCTTGTGGCCGTACCCCTCGGTCTGCCGGGAGACGCGACCTTCCTGCCGCCAATGCTCATGCTGTCCGCAGTGTTCCTGTGCGCCGCGAACCCATCAATGCGGTTACCGGTATGGGTGGCCATGCTGTTCGGGCTGGCCGCCGACATCGTCACCGCGAGCCCGGTCGGTTTCTGGGGATTGCTGGCGCTTCTGGCGCACGGCGCCGGCTCTTTCCTCAAAGCGGCAGAGTGGACCGAGCGTTTCGGCATTCTGTGGCTCGCTTGGAGCGGCGCAGCAGCTGCGATCGCGCTCGTCGCCTGGGGTGTCGCTTCGGTCTATTTCTTCCGCGCGATCGGCTGGGAGCCTGTCGCGCTCGGTGCGGGTCTTTCGGTGCTCGGCTTCCCGCTTGTGGCCGTTGTCGTCAAGTTGTTGCGCGGATGGATTCCAGACAAGCAGATCCGCGCGGGAGCCTGGCTGCCGTGAGCCACGAGCCGAAAGACATGGAAGCCGCCTTGCGCCGTAGCTTCACGCGCCGCCTTTTCCTCGCCGGCGGGGCGCAGGCAGCGCTTTTTGGTTTGCTCGGCCAGAGGCTCTATCAGCTCCAGGTTCTCGAAGCGTCGGAACTGGCCGCTCTGGCCGAAAGCAATCGCACGGCGACGCATCTGATTGCGCCCGAACGCGGGGCGATCCTCGACCGGTTCGGCAAGGCGCTCGCGACAAACCGGCTCGACATGCGTGTGTCCATCATCCCCGGGCTGACGAAGAACGTCGACGCGACGCTCGCGGCGCTCGGCCGGATCGTGTCGATCGACCCGGACATCAGACAACGCGCGCTCCGTCTCGCCAGACGGCAAAGCCCGCATCTGCCGATCGTCGTCGCCGCCGGCCTGAGCTGGCGTCAGTTTGCGCTCATCAATATTCTCGCCCCGCAGCTCCCGGGCGTCATGCCCGATCAGAACGCTTCGCGCGTTTATCACGAGGCGGCAAGTTCGGCGCATGTTGTGGGATATGTGGGCGCTGCGGGAAAGTCGCGTATCCACGAAGATCCGGTCATGCGCCTGCCGGGTTTCCGGGTAGGCATGGCGGGCATCGAGCAGGGGTTCGATCGCGAACTCAGGGGCGAGGCGGGCCAGAGCAGGATCGAAGTCGACGCGCATGGCCGCCGCGTCCGCGGTCTCGGTCAGACCAAGAGCGCGCATGGCGGCTCGCTGGTTCTGACGATCGATCGCGAGATGCAGCACATGGCTGCAAAACGCATTGCGGGGGAACGCAAGGCGTCGGTCGTCGCTCTCGACGTTCGCAGCGGCGACATCATTCTCATGGCCTCAACGCCAAGTTTTGACCCGAACGATCTCGTGCGCGACATCACGCCGGACAGCTGGAGCAAATTGTCCAAGAACAAGGACCACCCGCTCAGCAACAAGGCCATCCAGGGACAATATCCGCCAGGGTCGACGTTCAAGATGGTGACCGCGCTCGCAGGGCTCGAAGCGGGTGTCATCAACACGCGCACACGCATCCATTGCGGGGGAGGTTTCAATCTCGGCCGCGCGCATTTCGGCTGCTGGAAGCGTCAGGGGCATGGCAGCCTCTCAGTCCGCGATGCGATCAAGCAGTCTTGCGATGTGTTCTTCTATGAGACCGCCCACCGGCTTGGCGTCGAACGTCTCGGCGCCATGACAAGACGCCTCGGCATCGGCGCAGCCTTCGATATCGGACTGTCCGAGGAAAAGCCGGGACTCGTGCCTGATGCGGGGTGGAAACGCGCGACGCTCGGACTGCCATGGTACGGCGGCGAGACGGTGATTGCGGGGATCGGTCAGGGCTTCGTTCTGTCGACAGTACTGCAGCTCGCGGTCATGACCGCCCGCCTCGCGACTGGCCTCGCGATCCGGCCGCGCATTGCATTTTCTCAGGGGATCACGCCGAGCCCTGCGCCGCTCGGCGTGAAACCGGGTTTCATCGACGTGATCAGAGACGGCATGGATGCCGTGGTGAACGAACCGGGTGGGACCGCCGGACGCTCGAAGCTCGAGATCGAGGGTGTGCGAATGGCCGGCAAGACGGGCACGTCCCAGGTGACGCGCCTGTCCGTCGGCCGTCACTTCACGTCCATGCCGTATCACTTGCGCGATCACGCGCTGTTCGTGGGCTATGCGCCCGCGGATGCGCCGCGTTACGCGGTGGCTTGCGTCGTGGAGCATGGCGGGGGTGGCAGCCGCGCGGCTGCGCCGATCGTCAAGGATGTGATGACGGCGCTGATTCAGCGCGATCCACTCTCAATGCCCGCGCACCCGGCCGCTACCCCTCCGCCGGATGTATCGGCGTCCGCCCCACAGGAAAATATCTGATGTTCGCGGAGCCGGTCGTCCGTCCAATCCTGACTTTCCCGGCGAAGCTCGCGCGCTTCAACTGGCCCTTTCTTGCCGTGATCACGCTGCTCGCGGCGATCGGCGTTGCGACACTCTATTCCGCTGAAGGCACGTGGGATCCATGGGCGAAGCAACATGCGACGCGCTTCTGCTTTGGGCTCGGCCTGCTTTTTCTCGTCGCGCTCGTGGACATGAGGATCTGGTTCCGGCTCGCCTATCCGCTTTATGCAGTCACCCTCGCGCTCCTGATCGTCATCATGATGATAGGGACGACGGTCAACGGAGCGAAAAGCTGGCTGACGCTCGGCCCGATCAATTTTCAGCCGTCGGAAGCGATGAAGATCGTGCTCGTTCTCGCCCTAGCGCACTATTACCAGAAGCTGTCACCCGAAAATGTCTCGAAGCCGCTGGCTCTCGTCGCGCCCGTTCTGATGGTTTTCGTGCCGGTTGCGCTCATACTGTCGGAGCCAGATCTCGGCACCGCCGCGATCGTCGCAGCGGTCGGCGCGGGCGTCATCTTCTTCGCCGGCGTGAGCTGGGTCTATTTCATGACGGCGATTATTGGCGTGTGGGCGGCGCTGCCCTTCGTGTGGAACTCGTTGCGCGATTACCAGAAGGAGCGCCTCCTGACCTTTGTCGATCCTTCTCGCGATCCGAGCGGTGCGGGCTACCACATCACCCAGTCGAAGATCGCACTCGGCTCCGGCGGATATGAGGGGCAGGGCTTCATGCACGGAACGCAGGCGAAACTCGACTTCCTGCCGGAAAAGCACACGGACTTCATCTTCACCATGTTCGCCGAAGAGCACGGTTTTGTCGGCGCGATCGCGCTCCTGTCGCTGTTCATCATCCTGCTCATGTTCATCAGCTTCATGGCGCTCCGCTGCAGAAGCCGGTTCGGAAAACTCTTGGCGGCGGGGGCTGGCGTCGGGCTTTTCGTCTACGTGTTCATCAACGTCGCCATGGTGATAGGGCTTGTGCCGGTCGTGGGCGTTCCGCTACCGCTTGTTTCGTTCGGCGGCTCCGCGATGATCACGGTCATGATCGCGCTGGGGCTCGTTTTGAATGCCCATATCCACCGGCGCGAGACGTTTTCGGATCGCGCTAGACGCACTTCGTAAGTTCTCGGTTCCAGCGTCTGGACAGGCCGGGCGGCGGCATGTAAGTGAACCGCTCTCCTCACGGGGGGCATCCCGCGCGCGGGCGCATAGCTCAGATGGTAGAGCAGCTGACTCTTAATCAGCGGGT
>JBKJVQ010000012.1:0-9624 GCA_046717125.1 Methyloligellaceae bacterium | reverse complement strand
CCCTTCTCCTTGAGCGTGTCGAAGGAGAATACCAGATCGTCCGCGGTCACTGGGGAACCGTCGGAGAACCGTGCCTCGGGTCGAAGGTAGAATGTTACCGAAAGCCTGTCGTCGGCGACCTCCGCCTCGCGGGCGACAAGCCCGTACACGGCGTCGGGCTCGTCTTCAGCGCGCGCCATCAGCGTATCGAACAGGAGTTCGAGCCCCTGCGCCGCGTTGCCCCTCAGGATGAAGCCGTTCAGGCTGTCGAATGTCGTGACGCCGCCCCAGCCGATCAGCGAGAAGATGCCCCCTTTCGGGGCATCCGGATTCGCATACTCCAAGTGGTGGAAGTCGGGGGCGTATTTCAACTCGCCGAAAGCGGACAGGCCGTGACGGCGTTCAGCGGCTTGGGTGGGCGCGGCCAGCAGCCCGGCGGTCAACGCCAGGCAGACCGCCATCCAATGGCCGACAAGCCGTCGCGAGTGGATCCTGCCTGTGCTCGCCATCGCACGCATCATCAGTTGACCGACGATTCCCGTGGGATATCCTTTTCAGGTGGAGGCGGCGGAGCGTCCGGCCGCTGCCACCACACCTGGAGAAACCCCACCGTCTGCTTCGGCAGCGTCTCGGGATGGGCGTAGCGGTCCCAGTAGGCGATGCGCGACGCCGGCGAGTGCCATTGCGGAACGAGGTAGTGATTCCAGAGCAGCACGCGATCGAGCGCCCGGGTCGCGGCGACAAGTTCCGGTCGGTCCTTCGCAAAGATCAGCGTGTCCACGATCTTGTCGATGGCGGGGTTCTGAATGCCGATCAGGTTCCGGCTGCCCTGCTGTTTGGCAGCGTCCGAACCCCAGAAATCGCGTTGCTCGTTGCCCGGCGATTCCGATTGGGGAAAGGTCGAGGTGACAATGTCGAAATCGAAATCGTCAGTCCGCCGCTGATATTGCGGGCTGTCGACGATGCGAATGCGCGCGCGAATGCCGAGCCGTTCCAGATTCTGGATGTAGGGCTGGACGATGCGCTCGAAATCCGGCTGCACAAGCAGGAACTCGACCTCGAATGGCTGGCCCTCCTTGTTGCGCAGGGTGCGCGCGGTCTTGGGCGCGCCAAGCCCGACCGAATTCAGGATGCCGCACCAGAACCCGCAATCGGGATCTGCGACTTCTTCGGTGCGAACCGTCCAGCCGGCCTGAGCCAGCAGGTCCGCGGCCTCGCGCAAGTGATCGCGCAGCGCGTTGCGGTCGCCATTGGCCGGATTGGCGTAAGGAGCGGTGAAAAGCTCAGGCGGAATTTCGGCCTTCACCCCGTCCAGAATCTCGCGTTCGCGGCCCTCGGGCACTCCCGTCGCGGCGAGTTCCGAATTCTCGAAATAGCTCGAAGTGCGCTTGTACTGGCCATAGAACAGGTTCTTGTTCGCCCACTCGAAATCGAATGCCAGATTGAAGGCGCGGCGCACGCGGGCGTCCTGGAATTGCGGCCGGCGCAGATTCAGGACGAAGCCTTGCATGAACTCGATATTGCCGAGTTTGATCTCTTCTTTTTTCACTTTCCCCGATTGCATGGCCGGGAAGTTGTAGGCCGTCGCCCAGTTCTTGGCGCTGGTCTCCGTGTAATAGTCGAGATTGCCAGCCTTGAAGCTCTCGAACGCGATGGTCGAGTCCCGATAATATTCGAAGCGGATCTCGTCGAAATTGTTCTGCCCGCGGTTCACGGGCAGGTCCCTGCCCCAATAATCGTTGACGCGTTCATAAGAGACTGTGCGGCCGGGCGAAACGCGCTTCACCTTGTATGACCCCGAGCCGAGCGGCATCTCCAGCGTCGTCTTCATCGGATCGCGTGGCGCCCCGTTAGCGTCGGTTGCTGTCCACCAATGCTTCGGCAGGACGATGAGCTGGCCCATGATCATCGGCAGTTCGCGATTGTTCTTCACGTCGAAAAAGAACGTCACCTCGCCCGGCGCAGTCTCTTCGGCGCGCGCCACGTTCTTGTAATAAAGCGCCTGCTGCGGACTGGCATTCTTCCAGGTATCGAGGCTCCAGATTACGTCCTCGGTCGTCATCTGTCGGCCGTCGTGCCAACGCGCCTCGGGGCGCAGCGTGAACGTGACGGAGGAGTAGTCGTCTGGATAGGACGCCCATTCCGCGATCTGACCGTAATTGGTCGAAGACTCTTCCAGACTGTCGGCAAACAGCGAGTCGTAGATCAGGGTCAGGCCGGCGGCGGGCATTCCGCGGAACAGCATGACGTTGAGGCTGTCGAAGGAACCGACCACCGGCATACGGACAAGCCCGCCCTTCGGGGCATCAGGGTTCGCATAGTCGAAATGCCGATAATCGGCCGGGTATTTCGGATCGCCGATCAGCGACATGGCATGCCGCTTCGGTGCGACGGGCGCTTCGGCGGCAGGTGCGATCGGCACGGGCTGCGCGCCTTCAGGGGCATCCGGCGAAGCGGGCGCTGGCTGCGGCGCGGCAGGCTGTGCGGGAGCGGAAGCGGGGGACGGAGCGGCCTCGGACGGCGGCGAAGCAGGCGCTTCCTGCGCCGAGGCGGCCAGCGAAGACACAATGCACAGCAACAGCGCAGCGAAGGGCGAGACAAATCGCATCGTCATGGGTGAGGAATCTTTCAGCTTCTCGGGCTACGGGGGAGCCGCGACTGGTCGTCGCCGAAACGGGGGCGCTGCGCAATCGGGCCGCGCGAAGCATTCCCCGGTACCATGACCGGGTTTTTTCGTCAGCGCCAAATTAAGTTTCTGTTAGACGGCTCAACTCTCGGCCGTTGAGGTGTTCGCGTTCTTTGGGGCTGACTTCAAAAGCTGGGATGCTTCCTCAATCCACCCGGTCGTCGAGGCCTTCAATGCCGGCTTCCTTGGCGCAATGGGCGCAGCAATAGATCGTGCCCTCGGCTTCGACACCGTGGCCGATGACGCGGCAATGGCAATGCGGGCAGGTCGGCGCCAGCGCCTGAATCGCGCATTCGAAGCTGTCGAAGCTGTGCGTCTTGCCGCCCATCACGACATCGAAGCTCTTGTCGTAGTCGTTACCGCAGGTCTCGCAGCGCGCCATGGCGGTCTCCTTGAAAATCGACTTCAAAGCACAACCGCGCTCCCGATGCAGCGTTCCGGCCGGATCGCCTATGCCGTATGCGGCAACGCACTGGCGCGCAGCGCATCATCGTCCAAATCGGATTTCAGTGTCGATCAGATCGCCGATCCTCGCCACGCCGCCTATGGCCGCGTCCGCCACGGTCTGAAGCTGTTCGATCTTGGCGCGGATCTCCTCTGTCGCCCGCTGGGTTGCGACCGACAGGGTCTTAACCTCGCTCGCGACCACGGCAAAGCCGCGCCCGGCCTCGCCCGCGCGCCGCCTCGATGGTCGCGTTGAGCGCGAGCAGGTTGGTTTGCTTGGCGATGTCGGCAATGAACTTCACGACGTCCCCGATCTCGGACGTCGATTTCTCCAGGTCGCCGACCGAGCCGCGCATTCCGCCTGCGGCATTCGCGGCAGCCAATGCCAGATTCTGCGCCTCGCACACCTGCGTAACGATCTCGATGTCCTCAATGGGCTTATCGTCGGCGGGCGCAGGCGCATGGTGGTCCGAACAGGCTTAAGGAAGCGTTGCACTGCGCTGGCCGCGTGACGTCTATCCAGGCCAGGGACCGCGAAGGTGTGGGGCCGATCGCCGGAAACGACGACCGGCCATTCTCGTCTTACTCGTCGGTATCGAAGATGGGCGAAAAGCCGCCCCAGATCATGCGCTTGCCGTCGAACGGCATCTCGCCGTCCGGTTTCATGCGTTCGTCGGATTCCATCTTTTTCATGGCGGCATCGCAGGTCGCCCGGTCGGGCCAGACGATCCAGGCAAAGACGACGTTCTCGTCGGGCTTGGCCTTCACCGCCATCTTGAAATCGGTGACCTTGCCGTCCGGGATGTCTTCGCCCCAGCACTCGATCATCCGCGCCGCCCCAAACTCCATGAACATCGGCGCGGCCTTGGCCGCCATAGCGCGGTAGGCCTCCTTTTTTTCGGTCGGAACGGGGACCAGAAAACCCTGAACGTAGCTCATCATTTTACTCCTCTGATCGGATCAGTTCTGCTGCACGTGGTTGGGATCCATCCAAAACGGTTCCCAGATATGGCCGTCCGGATCCTCGAAGGAACGGGCGAACATGAAGCCGTAATCCATGGGCGGCCGGGGCTCCTTGCCTCCCGCCTTCAAGGCCTTCTCGGTCATCTCATTCACGGCGTCTTTCGAGTCGAGCGCTAGCGCCGTCATGACCTCGGTGGTCTTGTTCGCGTCCGCGATCTCCTTCTTCGTGAATTCCTTGAACTTCGCATGGGTCAGCAGCATCGCGTAGATGTCGTCCGATATGACCATGCTGGCGGCGGTTTCGTCCGTAAACTGACGGTTGAACGTGAAGCCGAGCTGCTTGAAGAATTTCATCGACTTATCGAGGTCTTTGACAGGCAGGTTGACGAAGATTTTCATCGGCGTGGTGTTCCTCCATTGGCAGCCCGCCCCCGCCGGGGCGGCGATCACTCAACTGAGCGGAAACAGATGACGGTAAGGCTGCGCCTCCTTCAGCACGCGAGCAAAGGACGGGCGCTGCTCGAGGCGTTCGAAATAGGCGGCAACGGCGGGATAGGTCGCACCGAACGGTGCGACCTCGCTCGCATAGAAAAGCGCCGGGGCCGCGGCGCAATCAGCCATGGTGAAATCCTCGCCCATCGCCCAGATTCGGCCCTCCATGTCGCGCTCGATCACGGAAAGAGCGGTCGCCAGCTGGGCGCGCGCCTCCGCCACGCCGTGCCGATCGTGGTTGCCTTCGGGGCGCAGCCGGTCGAGCACGATCTTCTGCATCGGAAGCTGGATGTAGGAATCGTAGAGCCGGTCCATGAGGCGAACCTGCAGAGCCGCGTCCGGATCAGCTGGCACGAGGGTGACGCGCCCCGGATAATGGAGGGCCAGATATTCGATGATGCTCGTGGATTCCGGGATCGTGCGGCCGCGCGCCTCGTCCTTTAGGACCGGCATTTTGCGCATCGGCCACAGCGCCTCAAACTCCGCCCGGTCGTCCTCCTTGGCAAGGTCGACGAGCCGCGGAGTGAACGGTGTGCCATTCTCGTAAAGCGCGATGAGCACCTTCTGCGCGAACGATGCGAGAGGATGAAAGTAGAGCGTGAGCGTCATGCCGGAACTGCTTTTCGCAGCATCGGGAACATCGGCGGCGAGGACCTGGCCTGGATCGTCCCCCGCAGCCTAAAGCCGTGCCGCTCGTAAAGCGGAATGTTCGCTAGGTTCGATGATTCGAGGTATGCGGGGGCGCCGTCGCGGTCGCACTGCGCAAGCGTGTGCGTGAGAAGCGCCCCGCCATAGCCGTTCCCCTGATGCGCCGGGTCAACGCCGATCAGCGGCAGGTACCAGTGCGGCTCTTTCGGATGAAAAGCATCCATCTGCTGCATGAGCGCGAGTACGTCGGGCTGGCGCTTGGGATCGACGCTATCATTCAGGATCGCGCTCATCGCTTCCTCGTCCGGGACGACGCCCGGCGGCAGCCAGAGCGCCGCGCCGCGAAAGCCGGCGGCTTCCGTCGCCGTGCGCTCCGCAAAAGCCTTGCCGCCGAAGGCTCGGACGAAGTCGGGAAAGGCAGCCAGGAAGCGTTCGGGGTCGGCGAAGCTCCAGCGCACCATTGGATCGGCGCAGAAGGCAAGAGCAATGACCGCGACCGCGCGGTCGGCGTCGGACGTTGCAACGTCGGTCACCTTGACGCTCATGACGGAATGCGCCTCTCGCCGGCCGAAGATCAGGACGCCTGCAGCTCGGCGGAATGACAACAGTCGTGCGCAGGCTTCCCATACTCGTCTAGGCCGTCCGAATCGCAGCAGCCGGACGCTTGGCCTTCCCGGTAGCGCCCGGTCGCATCCACATGCCCGCCCGCGCCGTAGCGGTCGTGATGGCGCACCCAGTCCGTCAGATTGAAATTCGGCCCTTGCTCGTTACGCCCCTTCGCGGTCAGGTCCAGCAGCACATAGGTTCCGAGCAGTTCCTCGGCCCCGCGCCCGAAGGCTGAGAAGGTGTGAAACACGTCGCCATTTTCGTCGCGGAAGAAGGCGCTGAGACCGGAGCTCTCTTCGGTCTCGGACGTACTCGGACCGAAATTGTAAAACACCGGTCCCTCGGCAAGCTGCTCGGGCGTGAAAGCGACATGGAAGTCGTAGTTGAAGTCGCTCCCGTGCGACGAGACGAACGGAAAGCGCCAGCCCATGCGCTTCTTGTAGGTGAGGATTTTCGGCAGCGGCGCGCGCGCAATTGCGACAAGGGTCACGTCGTGGTGGTTGAGATGAGCGAGCGTTCCGTCGAAATGATCGCTCTCAAACGAGCAGCCGACGCAGCCTTGGTCCCAGTCCGGGCCGAACATGAAGTGCTTGACGACAAGCTGCGAGCGGCCGTCGAACAGTTCCCCGAGGGTCTTCATGCCCTCTTCTGTGTCGAAGACATAGTCCTTCTCGACCCTCGTCCAAGGCAGGGCGCGACGCTCAGCGAAGAGCGCGTCACGGGCGCGGGTCAGCTGCTTTTCCTTGACGAGATGCGCGGCATGAGCGGCGAGCCACTCGTCGCGCGAAACGATTCTGTGCTGTTCCATGGTGTTACTCCGTTCACAGACAACTACGCTTTCGGCACCGGCGTCATCCAGCCAACCGTCGCGCCGGTCGGCTCGCGCAGGATGGCGATACGGCCGACATCCGGAACGTCGCAGGCCGGCAGCAGAAGCGTTGCCCCGAGCGCGGTCGCGCGTTCAACACGCGCATCGACATCATCGACGGCGATATAAGGCAGCCAGTTCGAGGGCATGTCGGGATTGTTCGCGCAGGCCATCGCGTGGAGGCCGGCGACCATCTTATTGCCCGACGAGGCGAGCCAATAAATGCCGGACCCCATATCCTTTCCTTCGAAGGTCCAGCCGAGCGTATCCTGATAGAATTGTTTGGCGGCCTCGACGTCGCGCACGTTCAGCTCGTTCCAGCAGAACGTTCCGTGGACCGTCCCGTCGGCGAGCAGGATGGTGTCGCCGGCAACCGCCGGCTCGCATTGCTGTGTCGCTGTCTTCGCCATCTCGGTTCTCTCCTTCTTTGATCAAACAATCTCAAACCAGCTACGCCGCGTCGCGCGCAGGTTGTGGCCAGGGATCGCGCCAGGCGGGAAGCGCGTTCAGGCGATCATGCCAGCGTTGGATATTGGTGAAATCGCCGAGCGGGATATGCGCCGCATCGGCGTAGGGCAGCGTGATGCCGACGGCGAAATCCGCGACGGTGAGCGCCTCCCCGACGAGGAATTTACGTCCCGCCAGATGATCGTCGAGCACGCGTGCAAATGCACGGAAGTCGGCGGTTGCCGCTCCGACGGCGCCGCGGTCAAGCGCGCCGACGTCGTAGCGCGGCTTCACGATGAACTCGAAATAGAGCGCGCCGGCGGCGCGGTTGAAATGATCCATCTCCCAGCTGAACCAGCGGACGATGTCGGCCTGCCGCGCGGCGCCGCTCGGCCAGAGGTCCGAGCCCGCCTTCTGCGCGAGATAGACCAGAATCGCGTTGGCTTCCCACAACGCGAAATCGCCATCGGCCAGCGTCGGCACCTTGCCGTTTGGATTGATCGCGAGATAGGCGGGCGTCTTGTGCTCGCTCTTGCCGAGATCGACGCGCACATACTCCACCGGCGAATTCAGGTAGCGCGCAACCGCGCAGGCCTTCCGTGGACTGAGGACATCTTCGTAATAGAGCTTCATCGCAAGGTCCTTGTTCGCGTCTCCGCCTCAGGCGAAAAGCGCTTCCAGCTTGTCGAGCGCACCGTTCCAGCCCCAGGCATGGCGGTCGCGCGCCGCCTCATCGAAGAACTGCTCGTGCAGTAGCGTCAGGATGGTGCCATCGCCGTCCGGCTTGCAGGTCACGGTCACGAGCGACACGCGCTCAGGCGTCGAATTCCAGGACCAGGTAAAGACGAGCTTCTCGTCCGGCACCACCTCGCGGTACTCGCCCGATACGTCGTGGCTCTCACCGTCATCGACCGTGCGGAAGACGATGTGGTAGCGGCCGCCCTCGCGCAGATCGACTTCGGCCTTCGTCACCTCGGCGGGGCCGGGACCAAACCAGCGGCCTAAGTCTTGCGGGTCCGTCCAGGCGCGGAAGACCCGGGCGGGGGAGGCATTGAGCCGCCGCTTGAGAGTGAGGCTGGGTTTCTGGGTGCGTCGGATGTCGGCTTGCATTCCCGTTCTTCCTCCAGAAAGGCGGCGAGCCGGTCGAGCTGGTCGGCCCAGAATTTCTCGTAGCGGACGAGCCACTGCATGGCTTCTTCCATCGGCGCGGCGTTGAGCCGGCAACTCACCGTGCGCCCGCGCTTTTCGCGTGTGACGAGGCCGGCATCCTGCAGGACGTCGAGATGCTTCATGATCGCCGGGAGCGAGACCGGGTGGCGGCTTGCGAGGGCGCTGACGGACTGCGCATCCAGTTCGGTGAGCTGCGCCAGCAGGGCGCGCCGCGTCGGGTCGGACAGGGCGGAGAAGGTGCGATCCAGACCCCTTGCTTGATACTTAACCATGTAATTAAGTATGGTCATTCATGTCTGCGTGTCAAGCCGGTGACAAGGCTTTTTATTCGGTCCCCGAAATGTCAGGTTGCGCCCCTTCCTCACACCGCCCCCGAGCACCCATGCCGCCCGTCATCTCGATCCAGAATCTCTGCAAGACCTACGCGACCGGATTCGAGGCGCTGCGGGACGTCTCGCTCGATATCAGGCGTGGCGAGATTTTTGGCCTGCTCGGTCCGAACGGTGCGGGCAAGACAACGCTGATCTCGATCGTCTGCGGCATCGTCAATGCGAGTTCGGGCCGCGTCACGGTCGATGGCCACGACATTCAGCGCGACTATCGCGCCGCGCGTTCGCTGATCGGGCTGGTGCCGCAGGAGCTCACGACCGATCAGTTCGAGACCCCCTGGAATACCGTCTCGTTCAGCCGCGGTCTGTTCGGATATCCCAAAAATCCGGCCCATATTGAGAAGGTGCTGCGCGGCCTTTCACTGTGGGATAAACGCGACGCGCGGATCATGACACTGTCGGGCGGCATGAAGCGTCGCGTGCTGATCGCCAAGGCGCTTGCGCATGAGCCGCAGATCCTGTTCCTCGACGAGCCGACCGCCGGCGTCGATGTCGAGCTGCGGCAGGACATGTGGCAGGCCGTGCGGGACTTACGCGACAGCGGCGTCACCGTCATCCTGACGACCCATTACCTGCATGAGGCCGAAGAGATGGCGGACCGGATCGGCGTCATCGCGAAGGGCGCGCTGATCCTCGTCGAGGAAAAAGCGCGGCTGATGCGCCAGCTCGGCAAGAAGGCGCTGACACTGCATCTGCACGAAAAGATCGACGCCATCCCGCCCTCGCTGTCCGCGCACAGCCTCGCGCTCGTCAATGGCGGTGGCGAGCTTGTCTATTCCTACGACACGCAGGGCGAGCGGACCGGCATCACGGCTCTGCTCAACGACCTGTCGACGGCCGGCATTCGGTTCTCCGATCTCGATACGCAGCAATCCTCGCTCGAGGACATCTTCGTCGATCTCGTGAGGCAGAAGCGATGAACGGGCATGCGA
>JBKJVQ010000011.1:0-4542 GCA_046717125.1 Methyloligellaceae bacterium | reverse complement strand
TCACTGACGGACGCAACTTCACGCCGCAGGAAATCCGCGGGGCCGCGAAAGTCGTCATTCTTGGCGCGACCACCGCGAAGGAGCTGTTCGGCGACACGCCGCCTGTCGGCCAGACCATGCGCGTCATGAACGTGCCGTTCCAGGTGATCGGGCTGCTCGACCGCAAGGGCCAGTCTGGCTGGGGCTCGGACCAGGACGACACGGCCATCGTGCCCATCTCGACCGCGCGGCGCAGGCTGCTCGGCGGTGCGGGTGCGGAGACGGTTCCGGATTTCGTGCGCCAGACTGAGATCGCAACGCCCGGCGAGATGGCTTACGCGCAGGAGGAGATCGAGAATTTGCTCCGCGCCCGGCGCCGCGTCCGCGAGGGCGAGGCCGACAATTTCCGCGTGCGCGATATGGCGGACTTCATCCGTGCACGGTCGGAGACGCAGAACACGCTGTCCCTGCTGCTCGGCGCGACCGCCGTCATCTCCCTGATCGTCGGCGGCATCGGCATCATGAACATCATGCTCGTGTCGGTGACTGAGCGGACGCGCGAGATCGGCCTGCGCATGGCGGTTGGCGCGCGCAAGAAAGACATCATGAGCCAGTTCCTGATCGAGGCCGTGACCCTGTGCCTGACCGGCGGGCTCATCGGCCTTCTCATTGGCGGGGCGGGCGCGATCGGCCTCGCCATGTGGGGCGCGTGGCCCATCGCCATCACGCCGACGCTGGTGGCCGTGGCGATCGTCGCCTCGGGGGCTGTGGGCGTGTTCTTCGGCTATTACCCGGCCCGCCGCGCCGCCGCGATGCACCCGATCGACGCCCTGGGCTATGAGTGATGACTAAGCCTGCACTAACGCGGCTACGCAGCGCGTTTAGGCCGGTTATCGTCGTCCAACAGCACGACGTTCGGCGCATAGTTCCGCGCCTCTTCAGCCGGCACCTGCGCATAGGCGATGACGATGACCTTGTCGCCAGGCTGCACCAGCCGCGCCGCCGCGCCATTCACCTGGACCTCCCGCGAGCCGCGCTCTGCCTCGATCGCGTAGGTCGTAAAGCGCGCGCCATTGTCGATGTCGAGCACGTCCACCTGTTCGTACGGCAGAATGCCGGATAGATCGAGCAGGTCGCGGTCGATCGAGATCGACCCCTCGTAATGAATGTCGGCACGCGTCACCGTCGCGCGGTGCAGCTTCGCCTTCATCATGGTCAGGAACATGCCCATCTCTCCGGCCGGCATCACGCGGCCATCGCGATTTAAGCGCACAATCCACGAATTACAACGCGCCTTTTCAGCGCGGAACGACAGATCGCGCAATAGCGTTTCCAAGCGGCGACAGCGGAAGGCGGACATGATGGCGAAGAGTTTGAAGACCGGCGACAAGGTGGCATGGAAAACGAGCCAGGGCGAAACCACCGGCAAGGTACTAAAGAAGCAGACCCGGCCGACAAAGATCAAAGGTCATGAAGTCAAGGCCAGCGCTTCCAGTCCGCAATATATGGTCCAAAGCGACAAGACGGGCGCAAAGGCGGCCCATAAAGCGAGCGCCTTGAAAAAGAAATAGGCCCGGAAGGAGCGAGGCGATGCCTGCAAAATCCAAGAAGCAACAGATGGCCGCGGGCGCGGCATTGTCCGCCAAACGCGGCGAGACCCCCAAGTCGAAGCTGAAAGGCGCATCGAAGCAGATGGCTGAATCCATGAGCGAGAAACAGCTCGACGAGATGGCCTCGACCAAGCGCAAGAAGCTGCCGACGAAGAAAAAGAGTTAGTTATCGCGTGCAGTGTACGGTCTCCGCTTGACCGGTCCCGTCGGCGTGTTCAGCGTGTCCAAGACTGCTTTCCGAGGAGGTCGATATGGCAGGCAAACGCGAACTGATCGAGCCGCACCCCGGCGACAAACGTTATGTGCGCCGGGATGAGAAAGGCCGCTTCAACGAATCCGACGATGTCAGCCGCTCGCTGGCGCAGGATGTCCGCAAGAAGGCCAACACCGATGTGAAGTCGGGTCAGGGCGACAAAGGCGACCGCAAGGTGAAGAAGAAGAGCTGACGCCCGGACGGCCCTCAGCCTTTCGTTCCGGCGGCGTCGCTCAGCGCGTGGAAATCCTCATCCGACAGCTCCAGTGCGGCCGCCGCGACATTCTCCTCGAGGTGCTTCACCTTGCCCGTCCCCGGAATGGGCAGCATCACATGGCTGCGCTTGAGCACCCAGGCAAGCGCCACCTGCGAGGGCGCCGCGCCGAGTCTGTGTGCGATCGCGTCGAGCACCGACCCGGGCTTGGCGAGATCGCCGGCCGCGAGCGGGAACCACGGGATGAACCCGATCATGTGACGCTCGCAATAATCGAGCACGCCTTCTGACCGCCGGTCGGCGAGGTTGAACAGATTCTGCACGGTGGCCACGCGGAAATGGGCGCGCGCCGCGTCGATATCCTCGACGCTCACCTCGCTGAGACCGAGATGCCGGATGAGCCCTTCCTTCTGCATGTCGGCCATGACGCCAAACTGGTCATCGCGCGGCACGTTCGGGTCGATCCGGTGAAGCTGCCACAGATCGATGCGCTCTATACCGAGGCGCTTCAAGCTTCCTTCGACGCATTCCCGCAAGTAAGCCGGATCGCCCTTCGGGTCCCACACATCTGGACCAGGCCGCAGCAACCCGCCCTTGGTCGCGATGAGCATGCCGTCGTAAGGATGCAGCACCTCGCGGATCAGGTCTTCGCTCACCTCCGGTCCGTAGCTGTCGGCCGTATCGATGAAATCGACATTCAGATCCGGCAGCCGCTTCAGCACACGCACGGCCTCGTCGCGGTCCTCCGGCGCGCCCCAGATACCCTGGCCGGTGATGCGCATCGCGCCGAAGCCGAGCCGGTTGACGTTGATCTCGCTGCCAATGGCGAACTGGCCGGAGAGCGCGGCGTCGGGTGTCGCAGCTTGCGCGGTATTTGCGGCAGTTTGCGTGGAGGCCATGGAATGCTCCTTCGCGTTGAGGGAATAACCTGAAACGCACCGCGCCGGGGCGTTGGTTCCCGCGTCCACCCTACCCCCACAGCCGCCGCGCGATGGGGAAGCCACGCAGATCGTGATGGCCGAGGTCTTCGAGATCGTGCGCGGCGCGGCTGGCTGCCGCGTGGCTGGCGATAAACGGCCGGCCGAGCCGCTTCGCCATATCGGACATGCGCGCGGCCTCGTTCACGGCGCGGCCGTGGCACGAGAATTTCAGCCGCTCCGCCGTGCCGGCATTGCCGAACACGACCTCGCCGAAATGCACGCCGATGCCGAAGGCGATGCTGTCGGCGGCGCCACCATTATCTCGCGCAGCCGCCAGCCGGGCATGCGCTGCGCGGGCGGCGGCAAGCGCGGAGGCGCAGGCGGCGCGTTCGCCCACATCGTCCTCCGCCGGGAAGATGGCGAGGACCGCATCGCCGACGATGTCGAGCACGTGGCCGCCCTCTTCCATCACGGCCCCGGCGGCGCAATCGAAATAGGCGTTAAGCAGCGCAAGAAAGTCATACGTCGGCAAAGCGTCGGCGAGCCCGGTTGAATTGCGTAGATCGCTGTACCAGAGCGCCGCGCGGATGCGCGTCCCGGCGCCGCGCTTGATCGCGCCGGAGAGAATCCGCTGGCCGACCAGCGGCCCGTGGAACGTATCGAGGGCCGTGCGCATGATCTGGTCCTTGATGGCGAGGCGGACAACCAGGCCGAGCGCGCGTAAGGTGCGCCTGATCTCGGCCAGGTCCTCGTCCGAGAAGCCACCGGGATCGCGCGTCGACCAGGACGTGGCGATGCCGTCATGCGTTTCGGGGTGCAGCTCGCCGGCACCAAACGCGACGATCGAGGCGAAATAGTCCGTGTGCCCCTGTTCCTTGAGCTGCATTACGATGGGAAAACGCAGTACCTCCGCGTCGCGGTCGAGCCGGAGGCGATAGTCGGTCAGCCGGTTCGAGAGCATGTGGAAGAACGGGCTGTGCATAAAATCGGTCGTTCCGCCGTCCGAGCCGAGCAGCGCGAAGGTCGGCGCGGCGACCCCCTCCTCCGGCGTCCACAACACGCTCATGCCGTCGAACAGCGGGTGCAGCACGCGGAAGGCGATGTTCACCCGGTCGACCGGCACGCAGGCGGCGCGCAGGCGCTGGACCGCGCCCTCGACGAGATCGGGCACGGGCATGTCGGCGAGCCCCGCCTCGACGATCCAGGCGGCGATATCGGGGCGGTCGATGAGCTCCGATTTGTCCAGCATGCGCCTCTTGTCGCGGGGCGGCGTGGCGATTTGGGGGCGATGCCGAGATGCGAGCCCTTTTCAACGCCCCACCCGGCCGGCCTCGCGGCCGTCCATCCCTCCCCTCGATGGGAGGGATGGCGCCTCCCGAGGCGAGGGAAAAAAACAATCCCTCCCCTTCATGGGGAGGGTGGCGCGCATTTTTGCGCGCCGGGTGGGGCATTTTCCGTCGGCCAACATAATTCCTCCGTCCAGCACAAAGCCTCCCGCCGGGGTTGCGCCCGCGAGGTGATCGGGATCGTGCGGAGCGCCGCAAGGCCACATCCGTAGTCTAGGAG
>JBKJVQ010000010.1:0-2560 GCA_046717125.1 Methyloligellaceae bacterium | reverse complement strand
CTTACCCGATGCTCAACGCCATCTGTTACATCGATGAAGTGCTGAAGCGCGGATTGACGATCGACGAATTCGCGCCGCAGATCACGTTCCACTTGCCGGCCGGCGGGCTGGAGAACTATGGCCTTTGGGAAAGCATCGCCAAGTTTCGCGCCGGTCGCCGCATATGGGCCCGGTTGCTGCAGGAGCGCTATGGCGCGAAGGATCCCCGTTCGCTGCGGTTCAAGTACTCCACCGGCGTGGGCGGCAGCGGGCTCACAGCGACCCAGCCTCTCAACAATATCGCGCGGCTCGCCTATTACGCTTTGACCGCCGTGCTGTCAGGCACGCGTTCGCTCAATCTCGCTTCATTCGACGAGGCGCTCGCGATCCCCACCGAATTGTCCACGCGGACGTCGCTGATGATCCAGCACATCCTGGCCTACGAAACGGGGTTCGCCGATGTGGTCGACCCTCTCGCCGGTTCCTATTTCATCGAGTCTCTCACCAACGAGATCGAGGAGCGGATCCTGAAGCTGATGAAGGAAGTCGAGGACAGGGGAGGCGTCATGAAGGCGATCGCGGATGGGTCCATCCAGAAGGACCTGGGCCGCCAAGCCTATGATTGGGAGGTCGCCATCGAGCGCAAGGAAGTCATGAAGGTCGGGGTCAACTGCTTTCAGGTGGAGGAGGAAGAGGGAAATCCCGAGGTCTATGAGCATGCCGAGGACGCCGGCGAGCGGCAGGCCGTACGGCTCAGGGAGACCAAGGCAAAACGCGATGCGGCTGCGGTGGAGCGAACGCTGATCGAGCTGCGGCGTGCGGCGCAAGCCCACGAAAACCTGATGCCCCCGCTGCTGGATGCGGTGCGGGTCTACGCGACGATAGGAGAGATCTCGGGAGTCCTGAAGCAGATCTACGGCGAGTTCAGTGATCCCGTACAGATGTGACGAGGAGCTTCCGGTGACGGAAAATCGCCCAATCAGGATTCTTCTGGTCAAGCTGGGGCTCGACGGTCACGACCGGGGCATCAAGGTCGTGATGCACATCCTTCGCGACGCCGGCATGGAGGTTCTCTACACTGGGCGCCGCGCGCGCATCGAGGAGGTCGTCAGGACGGCTATGCAGGAAGACGTGGACGTCATTGGGCTCAGCTTGCTGAACAACAATCATCTCTCGATTTCGAGGCGCTTGCTCGCCGCCATGCGTGAAGCCGATATCGCCGACATTCCGGTGGTGATCGGCGGAATAATTCCCAAGGAGGACGAAGCGCCGCTAACGGAACTCGGAATCGCAGGCGTCTTCCCGGTGCATACGCCGCCGACCGAGATCGTCAATCGCGTACGTTCGGTGGTTTCGGGTTGGCGCGGCCGAAAGGAGCATTGATCGAATGAGCTCACCTCTGCAGGGAATCCGTGTTCTCGACCTTTCGATTCTTCTGGCGGGCCCGTTTGGAACCATGATCCTGGGCGACCTGGGCGCCGAGATCATCAAGATCGAGCGCCCACCCAAGGGAGATTCGTCGCGCCACATGCCGCCGCATTTTGTCGGCGGCGAAAGCGCCTATTACCTTTCCATGAACCGGAACAAGAAGAGCATCACGCTGGACTTGAAGCAGCCGGAGGGCATCCAGATCTTCCGCGACATGGTCAAGCAGGCGGACGTGGTCTGGGACAATTTCCGGCCCGGCGTAATGGAACGGCTAGGCATCGACTACGCTCGTGTGCGCGAGATCAATCCGAAGATCATTTCCTGCTCGGTCAGTGGTTTCGGCCAGCACGGCCCCTATCGTGAGCGGCCGGCGTTCGACCTGGTGGTGCAGGCCATGGGCGGCGTCATGAGCTACACCGGCGAGCAGGACGGACAGCCGGTGCGCATGGGAGCACCGCTCGGCGATCTGGGCGGTGGAATCTTCGGTGCCATGGGCGTTCTGGCGGCGTTGCAGGAGCGTCAACGCTCCGGCGTAGGGCAAATGGTCGACGTTGCCATGCTGGACGTGCAAATCTCGCTGCAAATCTATCGGGCACTCTACTATTGGTTGGCCGGCGAAATTCCCACCCCGGTCGGAGCGGGGCACGTGTCCGCGGTTCCGATCGACCTCTTCCGAACCGCGGACCACGGCGTGGTGATCGATGCCAATACCGAGGAAGTGTTCGCCAGGCTTTGCAAGGCACTGGGCCGACCCGAATGGACCACCGATCCGAACTTCAAGGACCGCCTGGCGCGGTGGCACAACAAGAAGGAGCTCTTGACAGCGATCCAGAACATTCTGGTCACCAAAACTCGCTCCGAATGGATGAAAATCCTCATCGAGCATGAAGTGCCTTGCGGACCGGTGAACTCGGTGGCGGATATCTTGAACGATCGCCACGTGCTGGAGCGCCCGATGATGGTCACGACCCAGCATCCGACAGCGGGCGAGCTCAAGCTGTTGGCCAGTCCGATGAAATTCCCGGCGCACGGCGAGCTTCCGGTTACGCCACCCCCGTTGCTGGGTCAGCACACCAGTGAGGACCTGTCGGGGTGGCTGCGCCTGCGCGCTGACCGGCTCGAGGCTTTGAAGGCGAAGGGTGTTACCTGAAGG
>JBKJVQ010000009.1:0-2894 GCA_046717125.1 Methyloligellaceae bacterium | reverse complement strand
GTCCAGTGCACGGCTTGCCTTCGGCTCGCCCGACGACTCGACGCCGGCCCGTCTGACTTCGAGCTAATCAGTAACGTACGGAATCAACGCCAGCTGCCGCGCGCGCTTGATGGCGGTCTGCAGCTTGCGCTGGTGCTCGGCGCACGTCCCGGAAATCCGCCGCGGCTGGATCTTGCCCCGCTCCGGCAGGAACGGCGCCAGCAGCCGGACGTCCTTGTAATTGATGTAATCGATCTTCTCCGCGCAGAACTTGCAGACCCGGCGGCGCCGGAAGAATCCGCGGCGCGGCGCCTCTCCGCCCTTGCCGTCCTTCTTGTCCTTGTCGCGGCCGCGCCCGCCGCCGCCCCCTCGTTCTTCTCTCATCGCTGGGCCTCCAGACCGTCCATGTAATACTGCATGTCGGCATCGCCACGGCCTTCGCCGGGCTGCCGCTCCGCGGGCAATCCGCGGGCCACGCGACGACGGGACGACATCGCTTGACGTGCGGCGCGCGTGCGCTCGGCCACCCGCAGCTCGGCGTCGACGCGGACGACGAGATGGCGGATCACCTGGTCGATCACCCGCAGCCGGCGGTCGATCTCTTTCATCAGATCTCCCGAGCCGGTGATGGTTTCGACGACGTAGGTACCCTCGCGGTGCTTGCCGATCTCATAGGCAAGCTTGCGGCGACCCCAGTTCTCCGTCTTGTCGAAGGTGCCGTTGTAGCGCTGGACGATCTGTTCGATCTGCGAGTGCAGGTCGGCCACTTCCTGATCGGTGGCTTCAGGCGTGACGATGTAAACGAGCTCGTACTGTCTTGACGTACTCATAAGTCTCCTTATGGACTAATGGCTACGTTGTCGCTATCAGCCGTCAGCTATCAGCTCTCAGCAGGTTTGGCTGAAAGTTGACAGCTGAAAGCTGACAGCTCCGTAGCAAGGAGCAACGGATTTATTCCGCGTCTTCCTTCCGGTTGAACGTGTTCATCACCTGGGCGATGCCCTCGGCGACGAACAGTTCGACAGCGTCGGCCGCCCGGCCGATCGCCGCCGCGACGTTCTCGCGCTCTTCACGCTCGAACTT
Organism: Methyloligellaceae bacterium; assembly: GCA_046717125.1. Lineage (GTDB taxonomy): Bacteria > Pseudomonadota > Alphaproteobacteria > Rhizobiales > Methyloligellaceae > JBKJVQ01. Next base: position 1,832 of record JBKJVQ010000009.1, on the reverse strand, counting down.
CGCTGTCACATGGTCCGCGAGATCGCGCTGCGCGTCTCCGCGCCCGACACCGATCCGCAACCGTGCGAATTCCTCTGTTCCCAGCGACTGAATCACCGATTTCAGGCCATTGTGCCCGCCGGCCGATCCCATGCTCCGCGCTCTCAGCCGCCCCAGATCCAGATTCACGTCGTCGACCACCACGAGCAGGTCAACGATCTCGACCTTGTAAAACTGCATCAGCCCGCCGACCGCGCCGCCGCTCAGATTCATGAACGTGAGCGGCTTGGCCAGCACGGCATCGGCGATCCGCCAGCGCCCTGACAGGCCTTCGATCCCACGCGGCGCCGATTCCCATTCGACGCCGTGCCGTTCGGCCAGCGCGTCGAGCACGTCGAACCCGATGTTGTGCCGCGTGCCCTGGTATCTCCGACCGGGATTGCCCAGGCCGACGATGAGTTTCAGGACTATTTCTCGTCTTCCTTCTCGATCTTGCCCTTCTTGATGACTTCGGGCTCGGCCGGCGCCGTCGGCGTGGCAGCCGCGGCTTCGGTCGCCGCCACCGGCTCCTCGGCCTTCGGCGCAACGACGTGGACGATCATCATGTCCGGATCGGTGATCGGCTTCCACTTCGCGCCTTCCGTGTGGATGTCGCGCACGCGGAGGCCCTGGTTCATCAGCAGCTCGCTGATATCGATGTCGATGTGCTCCGGGATGTCCGCCGGCAGCACTTCGATTTCGATCTCGCGGTTGACGAAGTCGACGATGCCCCCCTGCTGCTTGACGCCGCGCGCCTCACCCTTGAGCACGATCGGGACCGTCAGCGTGAGCGTCCGGTCCATCGCGACCTGGTAGAAGTCGGCGTGGAGCAGCTTGTGGCCGATCGGATCGAGCTGGTATTCCTTGACCAGCACGCGCGTGTCGCCGCCGTCGAGCTGAAGGCCGATCAGCGTATTGACGCCCGACTCCGAATGAAGGATGCGCGACAGGATCTTGGGATCCACGGAGATCTCGACCGCCTTGCCCTTCTCGGCTCCGTACAGGACAGCCGGGATTCGGCCGTTCGCACGCAACCGGCGCGCTTCGTTCTTGCCTCGGGTCTCTCGCTTCTCTGCCTGAAGTGTTACATCCATATCAATTCCATTAAGCAGCCCTGAAGGGCTGGACTACGGCTACACAAACAGCGACGACACCGACGTTTCTTCGTGAATGCTCCGGATCGCCTGGCCGAGCAATCGGGCCACCGACAACTGCTTGATCTTCTTGCAGCACCGTGCCCGCTCATCGCTGAGCGGAATGGTGTTGGTGATGATCACCTGGTCGATCGGCGCCGCCTCGAGTCGTTCCATCGCGGGCCCCGACAGCACGCCGTGAACCGCGCACGCCAGCACCCGTTCGGCGCCGTTCTCCTTCAGTGCCAGCGCCGCCTTCACGATGGTTCCGGCGGTGTCGACAATGTCGTCCTGAATGATACAGGTCCGCCCGCGCACGTCGCCGATGACATTCATCACTTCCGCCGTGCCATCGTCAGTGCGCCGTTTGTCGATGATCGCGAGCTCGGCATCGAGCCGTTTGGCGTAGGCGCGCGCGCGCTCGGCGCCGCCGGCGTCCGGCGAGACAATGGTCAGGTTCGGATGTCGCAATCCCTCGCAGTAATTGATGATCACGGGCGCCGCGAACAGATGGTCGACCGGAATGTCAAAGAACCCCTGGATCTGCGCCTTGTGCAGATCCATCGTCAGCACGCGGTTCGTGCCGGCCGCGCTCAGCAGGTTGGCCACCAGCTTCGCCGAGATCGGGACCCGCGGCTTGTCCTTGCGGTCCTGCCGCGCGTACCCGTAGTAGGGGATGAC
>JBKJVQ010000008.1:0-10535 GCA_046717125.1 Methyloligellaceae bacterium | reverse complement strand
GGCTACGGCTCGCTGATGTGGCGGCCAGACTTCCCTTATGACGAAAGCTGCCCCGCCCTGTTGCGGGGCGCGCACCGGGCCTTGTGCGTGCGATCCGTCGTGCATCGTGGCACGCGCGAAAAACCCGGCTTGGTGCTCGGCCTCGATCTCGGCGGCGAATGCCGGGGCGTTGCATTCCGGGTCTCGCCGGGGCACGAGGCCACGACGCGGGCACGGCTGCGTGCGCGCGAGCAGGTCACCTTCGTTTACCGGCAGGCGACGCGCATGGTGCACCTGGAAGACGGGAGCGACCGCATGGTCGAGACGCTGTGCTTTCTCGTCGATCGGGCACATCCGCAATATGCGGGGCGCATCAGGTTGCGCGATCAGGCGCGCCGCGTATCCGCCGCGCGGGGTCGGTCAGGCGACAACAAGAGCTATGTTCTGGGAACGGTACGCCATTTGAAGGCGCTCGGGATCGACGATGCGGACCTGTTCGCGGTCGCGCAGCTGCTCGAAAGAAAGTCGATGCTTAAGCGGCCTCGGAGCGGAGCGCGTCAACGGTGAGGCCCACGCGATCATGCTGGCCGCGCGTAAGATCGTGCTCGACGAGCGCGCGCGCGTCGTCCGAACCCGCGAGCATATGGATATGCACCTCGCTCGCACCCGCCTTGGCGCCTTCGTGGCGCAGTTGGGCGAGGTTAAGCGAAACGGCGTCCGACATGGTCTGACCGATGGAAAGCGGCGTGCAGGAGCCGTCCTCTTCCCTGCGGATGAGCACGTAATTCGCGCGCGGAAGCGCGGGGCAGCCAATCAACGAATAGACCGTGTGCAGGTAGCGGCGACCGGACTGCCCGCGCCAGTAATGGAACGACTGGCCGATCCAGCCATCCACGCATACCAGCGCTGGCTCGTCGGCCAAGCCGGAATCCTTACTGCCTGTTAGAGCGATATGCATGCGAAGAAATCCCCGTCGCGCACTTTGAAGCTCAGATGGGAACGCCGGCGTCGCTGTCAAGTTCCGGCGAACCAAAATAGCTGAGAACAAATGTAGAACGAACTTCCTTAAGGATCGGTTAATTCGCGGCGCTTCGATAGTCAGAAACAACAAAGCCCCGGCGGTCGCCCGCCGGGGCCAGCTTTCGTCAAATATGTCTGACGGCGCTAGTTGCGGTTGCCGAACAGCGACAGCAGCATCAGGAACATGTTGATAAAGTCGAGATAGAGACGCAGCGACCCCATGATAGCCTTGCGGCCGGACATGGTGCCGTCGTCGTTGACGTCGTACATCTCCTTGATCTGCTGCGTGTCATAGGCCGTGAGACCCGCGAACACGAGCACGCCGATCACCGAAACCGCGAAACCGAGGGCCGACGAGCCCAGGAAGATGTTTACGATCGAAGCCAGGATGATGCCGATCAGGCCCATGAACAAGAAGGTGCCCCATCCAGACAGGTCCTTCTTCGTCGTATAGCCCCACAGGCTTAAAGCACCGAAGGTCGCGGCCGTGATGAAGAAGATCTGCGCGATCGACTGGCCTGTATAGACGAGGAAGATCGACGCGATCGACAGGCCCATCAGGGCGGAGAAGCCCCAGAAGGCAAGCTGCGCTGCCCCGACGCTCATTTTGTGCATGCGCGCCGACAGGAAAAACACCATCACCAGCGGCGCAAAGATCACCACCCATTTGAAGGCACTGTTGAACAAGAGGTTGCCGAACGGGGTCAGTGTGAGGCCCGTGCCGGTCTGGGTGACCGCCATCATGAAGGTGAGGTAAGCGACCACGCCCGTAATGGCGACGCCCGCCGCCATGTAGTTATAGACGCGGATCATGTAGGCGCGCAGGCCCTCGTCGATCGCAACGTCGGTGCGATACTGAGGCGCGGCGCGGCCGTAACCCGGTCTTTCGAGTTCCGCCATGGAAGTCCCTTTCATATCCTTGAGTGACGTCGGTCCGAATCTGACGCCACACTTTGGGGTGAATATGGAGAACCTGCATGAAACGCGCAAGACGATGCAGGCGTTAACTTTATTCGGCCCGAAGCGCGGGGGCTGAGCGGGCACTGAGGGCGCGCCACGTAAAACCCGCCCCAACCGCGATGACCAGCACTAGCGCCAGCCCCAGAGACTGCGCGATGGCGGCGAGCGAGAACGAAAATCCCAACTCGAAGGCGAAAACCATGATCGCCCAGGCGGCGATCGCGCCGACCACGACCGCGCAGGACGCGGCGATCGTGGCAAGCAGAGCGTATTCCATCAGATGCGCGGAGAGAACGCGCGCCCGCGTCGCGCCGAGGGTCTTGAACAGCACCGCTTCGCGTAACCGTCCCCGCTGCGCGGTCGCGACTGCCCCGGCAAGGACGAACGCGCCGATGAGCAGGGTCAGCGCCGCCGTCGAGCGCACGGCGACCATGACCTGGTCGAGGATTGTTGAGGCCGCCTCCAATGCGTCCTTGACGCGGACTCCGGATACGCTCGGGAAGCGCTCGGCGAGCACCTGCGTCAGCCGCGCTTCGTCGGCGGGCGACGTGCCGTCGGGAAGGCCAATCGTGGCCAGCCGGTTCACGGGCGCGCCCTTCAGCGCGCTCGGCGAGAACACCATGACGAAATTGATGGCGAGTGAGTCCCAGTCGACTTTCCTTAAGTTTGCGATTTTCGCCGTGACGTTGCGGCCAAGAATGTTGACCGTGACCTCGTCGCCGATGCCGAGCCCTAAGTCGCGCGCAATGTCGGCCTCGAAGGAGACGAGCGGCGGCCCCGCGTAATCTTTCGCCCACCATTCGCCTTCGGCGAGGGTCGAGCCCTCCGGCAATGTCTCGGAATAGGTGAGGCCCCGATCGCCGTTCAGAACCCAGCGCGATTCCGGCGGCGCATCGGAGTCGTCCGGCGCCTTACCCTTCAGCGCCACGATGCGGCCGCGCATCATCGGCGCGCTCTTCACCTCGGCCTTCGTGATCACTGATGCCACACCCGATTCGAACGCGCGAAGCTCGCTGTCGGGAATATCGAGGAAGAAGTAGCTCGGCGCATCTTTCGGGATTTCGCCCCTGATCTCGTCGACGAGCGAGCGCTCGACCAGCGCGATCGCCGCAAGGAGGCTCAATCCCGCGCCGAGCGAAATCAGGACCGGCACTGCCAGCGAGCCAGGGCCGCCGAGCGAGGAGGCAGCCAGCTTGAGCGGCAGAGGCCGCGCCGGCCGCAATCTTCCGGCGAGATGCGCAACACCGCGGCCCATCACCGCGAACAGCAGGAATAGCGCGGCGACGCCCGCGACTACCATGCCGGAGATCAGCCAAGTCTCCGACGAGAACACCGCGAGCGCTCCGAAACCGGCGAGGGCTGCACCAGCAGCGAGAACGAAGGGACGCGGTGCTTTCGCCTCGTCCGGGGACGCCTGTGCGCGCATCAGGATCGCGGCCGGAACCGCGCGTGCGCGGCCGAGGGGGATCAGGACAAAGGTCAGCGTGACGAGCAGGCCTGCCAGCGCCGCCATCGCCAGAGGAAGGGGTTGTGGGGCGGAGGCGAGCTTCATCGGCAACGATGCGCCGAACATCGCCGATAGAATGCCCGGGGTCATCGCCCCGATCACGAGACCGATCGCGATTCCCGCCAGTGCAATCACCAGCGCCTGCGTGAGGTAGACGGCAAGGACGAGACCGCTCGACGCGCCGAGACTCTTAAAAGTGGCGATGACCGGCCGCTTCCGCCCAAGGTAGGCGGAAATGGCGTTGGCGACGCCGAGGCCCCCGAGCGCCAGCGCCGCGAGCCCGACAAGGGTCAGGAAATCGGACAGACGCCGCACGCCCCGCCTGACGCTGGGCGAGGGGTTGGTCCAGTCCTGAAAGCTGAAGCCGGAATCGGTCAGCGTCTTCTCGAGCGGCGCGCGGATATCGGCGAGTGCCTTGCGGTCTAGCCCGGCCGCGCCGTCGACTTTCACGCGGTACTGGTAACGGACCAGCGTTCCTGGCTGGATCAGCCCAGTGCGCTCCAGCGCTGCGTGGGACATCAGCACGCGCGGGCCGAAAGCGGGCCGACCGGAAAGGCGATCGGGTTCCTGCGTGACGAGCGCGACCACTTTGAGATCGGCTGTTCCGATGCGCACGCTATCGCCGCGCTGAATGCCGAGCCGCTGCATCAGCAGCGGATCGGCCGCGATAACATCGCCGGCGTCGAGCGCGGGCGGCACCGCGCCGTCAAGTATGACCGCGCCGTAGAGCGGATAGGCGCTGTCCACCGCCTTGATCTCAATCAGCGCCGCCTTGCTGTTCGCCCGCGCCATGCCGCGCATGGTGGCGATGGCGCTGACCTCGCCCACATCGTCCAACAGTGCGATCTGCTCAGGTGTAGCTGGCCGGTGCACGATGTCGGCCTCGATGTCGCCGCCGAGAAGTTTGCGGCCCTCGGCGGCAAGCCCATCCTCGACCGCGCGCGACAGCGAGCCGACGCCCGCGATCGCCGCCACCCCCAGCGCAATGCAGACGACGAAGATCGCAAGCTGAGCGCCTGCGCCGCGCAATTCGCGCAGGGCCAGCCGGAATACGAGACGGAGATCTATCATCGGGGCTTCGATCGGCGGCGGGCCGGCGGCACGTCGATAGAAGATGCTGCCTCGGCCGCCGGACCAAGCACCAGCCCGTCGCGCATCTCGACCAGACGCTGGCAGCGGGAAGCGACGCTCCGGTCATGGGTGATAAGGACGAGCGTCGCGCCGGAGCGCTCCTTCAGCGCGAACAGGAGATCCATCACGTGTAGGCCGGTACGCGTGTCGAGATTGCCCGTCGGCTCATCCGCCAGGATGATGGAAGGCTCGGGCGCCATGGCGCGGGCGAGCGCCACGCGCTGCTGTTCGCCGCCGGAAAGCTGAGCGGGAAAATGATCGTGCCGGTGGCTGAGGCCGACATCGTCCAGCGCCTTGCTGGCCGCCCCTTGCGCATCGCTTCGTCCGGCGAATTCGAGCGGCAGGGCGACGTTCTCCTCGGCCGTCATGGTCGGCACGAGGTGGAAAGACTGGAACACGATGCCGATATGTCGGCCACGGAGCCGCGCCAACGCGTCTTCGCCGAGTTCGTTCAGCGCCTCTCCCGCCACCATCACTTCCCCCGACGAAGGACGTTCGAGCCCCGCGATGATCATGAGCAGCGTCGATTTGCCCGATCCGCTTGGCCCGACGACCGCGACGCTTTCGCCCCCTTGGACGTCGAAATCGACGCCTTTAAGAATCTCGACCGGCCCGGCGCGGCTCGGCAGCGTCAGGCGCAGATCGCGCAAAGAGATGGCGGAGCCTGTTATGGCCCGAGTTGGGGAGAAATGTTTCTGCATCACCTGGCTTGGATTGACCGAATTGCGTCACGCAGCAGATAGGCGCGCCGGCCTCATATCGCAAACGGAGCCTTTTTCATGCTTCAGACCTTCCGGCGCTGTGCCGGCGCGCTGATCCTGTTGTTCGCGGCGCATATTGCCTCAGCCGCGCGGGCTGAGCCCATGACGATCGTCGCGCTTGGTGACAGTCTGACGGCTGGCTACGGCCTGTCCGAAGAGGACTCGTTTCCGGCGCAGCTCGAGGCCGCGTTGAAAGCCAAAGCCCAGGACGTGCGCATCGTCAATGCCGGCGTTTCGGGCGATACGGCGGCCTCTGGACTGGCACGGCTCGACTGGGCTGTGCCCGAGGACACCCAGGCCGTGATCGTCGAACTCGGCGCAAACGATGCCTTGCGGGGACTCGATCCCGCCGAAACAAAGCGCGCGCTAGACGAGATCCTGTCGCGACTGAAGGCGCGCGGCCTTCCTGTGCTGCTTGCCGGAATGGAGGGGCCGCGCAATTACGGCCCTGAGTATCAGGCGGCGTTCGCCGCGATCTATCCGGATCTGGCGCAGACCCATGACGCATTGCTCTATCCGTTTTTTCTCGACGGCATCGTCATGGATGCAAAACTCAATCAGCCGGATGAACTACACCCTACGAAAGAAGGGGTAGCGAAAATCGTCGAGTCGATCATGCCGAAGGTGGAAGAACTGATCGCCCGCGCGAAAGCCAGATAGCCCAATGCCACGCCTCTTCTCGGCCATCGAAATTCCACACGCGATCGCATCGCGCCTGTCGATGCTGCGCGAGCCGATGACGGGCGCGCGCTGGGTCAAGCCGGAGAACTACCATCTGACGCTGCGCTTCCTGGGCGATGTCGACGGCGCGGTCGCACGCGATTTCGCCACGGCGCTGGAGGACGTCGCCCTGCCCGAATTCGACCTCGCGCTCGATGGACTGGGCGCCTTCGGCGGCGCCAAGCCGCATGCGCTCCACGCGGCGGTGACAAAGTCCGAACCCCTGCTCTCTCTGCAGCGTGCGCATGAACGCGCCGCGCGGGCGGCGGGGCTCGCCCCCCAGGGGCGAAAATTCGCGCCTCATGTCACGCTGGCGCGGTTGCGCGGCGTCCGGGACGAGACAGTCGCCCGCTATCTGGGCCAATTCGGCGCGTTCAGAACGCCCGCGTTTCCAGTCGGACGGTTCGTTATCTTTTCGGCGCGGGATTCGGTCGGCGGCGGCCCCTACGTGGTCGAGGACGCCTACCCTTTGCGCGAGACGGCCTGATCCGCGTCCACCTCGTTCAGGATGTGCGCGAGGAGGCCACGGCTCGCCGCGTCGATCAAATCGTAGGCGTGATCGAATCCCTCCAGCCCGCCGAAAAACGGGTCGGGCACAGCGCGCGTACCGGCCTCTGGGGCGAAGTCAAGGAATAGCGAAACCTCCGCGCGTGAGTCTGCCGGTCGCATCACTGAAAGGGCTTCGAGATTGTCCTCATCCATCGCGAGAATGTAATCGAAGCGACCGAAATCGGCCCGTGTCACCTGGCGGGCGCGCTGGCCGGAAATGTCGATCCCGCGCGCCTTCGAGGCCGCTTGCGCCCGCGAATCCGGCGGCTGGCCCACATGCCAACCTCCAATGCCGGCGGAATCGGTTTCGAAACGGTCAATCAGACCCGCTTCTTCGGCCACGTGGCGAAACACGCCTTCGGCGGTCGGCGAGCGGCAGATATTGCCAAGGCAAACGAAAAGGACGCGGGTCATGTCGCTCGCGTCCTTGCATGCGGTCATGCAACGCGCAATAGGCTAGCGGTCATACCCCAGCGCATAGGCATCACGGCGCGAATAGCGCCGCGAATAAGAGCCATTGCTCTTGCTGCGTCGCGCACTGCGTGACCGGCGCGATTCTTGGCGCATCGATGCCTGCTCGACGTCCCCCTTGCGCCCCTTTTTCGACGCGACCTTGGACTGACCGCGCTCGGCAAAGGCCGCCTGCGCCTGCGGTGTCCAAGGCTCGGGGCCACACCGGCAATTCTTGTCGAATGCCACCTGATGCTTGAACGCCGTCGGCGTGTCGGCATAGCGCTTTCCGCGCATATCGACCATATCCCCGACCCCATCGCCAGGATTGTCGTAATAATAGAGTTTGGCAGGCACGCCGCAGCTCGACTCGCAGACCTGCGCGTCCTTGCGCAGGCGATCCCGCGATGTCGCAAAGCTGACGGGCCAATAGTAGCCGTCACACGTCCTCACGCACATCGTGCGGATCGTGCCGCCCCGCTGGACAGTCTGGCTCTCGCGCGGACGTCTGCCGATAGCTCGCGGGGCTCGACGTTCGATGAATTCCTCGGCCCGGCGCGCGGCCCGGCGCGCGGCCCGGCCGCCAAACACGCCGCCGAATAGATTGTCCAGAAAGCCCTGCGTTTGAATGACCTTGGCGCCGCCCAGCCAATGGCCGCCCGCGCGCGCCTTCAGTGCTACAAGCTCGGCTCTCATCAAGGCGAGCCTACCGCGCATCTCGGCACAACCAACGATCTGATCGGATGAAACCGGTGCGTCGCAGCCGAACTCCTGCCGCTGCGCATCGAACAGCGCGATCAGCCGGGCGCGCGATGCTATGGTCTCATCGAGGGATGTGGCGGCAGGTTTCGCTCCGACAAACGGCACGGACACGGCGTCGGATGTGATCAGAAACACGCTACCGAGAACCACGGCAGCAAGGCCGACTCCGGCAAACATGGCGCGCCGGGGGCGCGCGCCAGACAATGGGGGTGCCACGATAATTTCCTTGAGTCCGTGCGTCCTTCGGTTAACGCAGCTTCCCCGCTTAAGTTCACGCGATTGTGGGGCAGCCGATCATGCAAATCAATCCACCACAATTTGTGGGTTGCCGGATAGTGAACGGCGGTCTTGCGGAGTTCCGAGATGGCGGGGATGCTGATCGTGGGGGTTTCAATGAAGAGCAGTCTTATCCTGACAGTAGCCGTGACTGCGGCGTTCGGTTCCCTCTCGGAAGCGGCGGGACCGAGCTTCGAATGCGGCAAGGAATCTAATGCCGTCGAACGCGCCGTGTGCGCGGATGCGGAATTTTCGGCGCTCGATCTCGAACTCGCCGGTCTGTATCAGCGCGCACTGATCACGGTCGGCGAGCGGACCCCGGAAGGCATTCGCGTCCTGCAGGGGCAGCGTGCATGGCTCTCGGACGACCGTGACGCTTGCGGGACCATTCCGGAGTCGGACTATCGCTTCCTGCAATGCATCGGCAATGCCTATGGGCGGCGAATCGCAGAACTGCACGCCGTTCTCGAAGAGGGAGGGTCGGCGGACGATGAATCCGATACCGCGCCGGGCACCGGCGAGTAGCGGCTTCGACTTGCCCCTAGCGCTCAGGAGGCGAGCGCCCGCTCGGCGCGCTTGCGCTCATGCGGATCGAGGTAGCGCTTTCTGAGGCGGATCGACTCCGGCGTCACTTCGACCAGCTCGTCATCGGCGATGTAGGCGAGCGCGCGTTCCAGGGTCATGGCCATCGGCGTCGTCAGGATGACGTTCTCGTCCTTGCCCGAGGCGCGGACATTGGTGAGCTTCTTGCCCTTGAGAGGGTTTACTTCGAGATCGTTGCCGCGGCTGTGCTCGCCGACGATCATGCCCTGATAGACTTTCGCGCCGGGCTCGATCATGAGCTGTCCGCGATCTTCCAGATTAAACAAGGCGAACGGCACAGCGGCGCCATCGCCGGTCGAGATCAGCACGCCGGTACGGCGGCCGGAAATCTCACCGCGATACGGCGCGTAGGCGTGAAACACGCGATTGAGGATGCCCGTGCCGCGCGTATCAGACAGCATCTCGCCCTGATAACCGATAAGGCCGCGCGTCGGCGCGTGGAACACAACCCGCTGGCGGCCGCCACCCGACGGTCGCATTTCCAGAAGCTCGGCACGGCGCTCCGACATTTTCTGCACGACTACGCCGGAGAACTCCTCGTCGACATCGATCGTGACCTCCTCGATCGGCTCGAGCCGCTGGCCGGTCGCCGCGTCGGACTTATAGATTACGCGCGGGCGGGAGATCGTCATCTCAAAGCCTTCGCGGCGCATGGTCTCGATCAGGATCGCAAGCTGGAGCTCGCCGCGGCCGGCGACTTCGAACGAATCGCGGTCGGCCACATCGCTGATCTTCAGCGCGACATTGCCCTCGGCCTCGCGCATCAGACGCTCGCGGATGACGCGGCTCTGCACCTTCTCGCCTTCGCGACCCGCCAGCGGTCCGTCATTGATGCGGAACGTCATCGACAGCGTCGGCGGATCCACCGGATCGGCTTCGATCGGAGCGGTCACGGCAATGTCGCACAACGTGTCGGCGACGGTCGCCTCGGAGAGGCCGGCGAGGGCGACAATGTCCCCGGCTTCGGCCTCCTCGACGGGCTGGCGCTCGAGACCCCTGAAGGCGAGCACCTTCGAAACCCGGCCGCGCTCGACCTCCTTGCCGTCCCGGTCAAGTGCGCGAAGCGGCATGCCCGGCCGAACCGCGCCCGAACTGATGCGCCCGGTCAGGATCCGTCCGAGATAAGGATCGGCTTCGAGCGTCGTTGCGAGCAGTCGGAACTGACCTTCCTCGACAACCGGCGCCGGCACATGGCGCAGTACGAGATCGAACAGGGGCGCCATGTCCTTCCGCGGCCCGCCCGGCGCGTCCGCCATCCAGCCTTCCTTCGCCGAGCCGTAGAGGATCGGGAAATCGAGTTGCGCGTCGGTCGCGTCGAGCGCGGCGAAGAGATCGAACACCATGTCAACCACTTCAACATGCCGCTCGTCGGGCCGGTCGATCTTGTTGATGGCTACGATGGGCTTGAGGCCGAGCCGCAAAGCCTTCGACACCACGAACTTGGTCTGCGGCATCGGCCCTTCGGAGGCGTCGACCAGCACGATCGCGCCGTCGACCATATTGAGGATGCGCTCCACCTCGCCACCGAAATCCGCATGGCCCGGCGTGTCGACAATGTTGATGCGTGTATCGCCCCAGAGGAGCGAGGTGCATTTGGCCAGGATCGTGATGCCACGCTCGCGCTCGAGGTCGTTCGAGTCCATCGCGCGTTCGGCGACGCGCTGGTTGGCGCGGAAGGCGCCCGACTGGCGCAGGAGCACGTCGATCAAGGACGTCTTGCCATGGTCGACATGGGCGATGATGGCGATGTTGCGAAGCTGCATGGTCTTGTCCGGGATATCGGCGGCGTCCAGGACGATCCCGGCTAGAAAGCGCGC
>JBKJVQ010000007.1:0-8416 GCA_046717125.1 Methyloligellaceae bacterium | reverse complement strand
GGTTTTGGCTTAGGCGGCGTCGGCATCATCGTCGAGGCGCTGACGGACAACCGCAACCGCACCGCCTCCGACGTGCGCGCGGTCTTCACGAAATATGGCGCCAATCTCGGCGAGACGGGGTCGGTCTCCTTCATGTTCGACCGGGTGGGCGAGATCGAGTTTCCCGCTAGCGTGGCGACCCCCGATGCGATGTTCGAGGCGGCGCTGGAGGCCGGTGCGTCCGACTGCGAATCGGATCAGGACGGCCACTGGATCAGTTGCGAGGCCGAGGCGCTGCATAAGGTGGCCGGCGCGCTGGAGGAAAAGTTCGGCGCACCGCGCAGCGCAAAGATCGTCTGGCGGCCGAAGACCAATATCGATGTCGATGACGAGAACGGCGAGAAGCTGCTGCGCATGATCGACGCGCTGGAGGACAATGACGACGTGCAGTCCGTCTACGCCAATTTCGACGTGTCCGACGCCGTGGCGGAGAAGATGAGCGCTTGAGGGGGGCTCGCTCGTCTGCGAGAGCTTGTTCACCTTCCGTGCTAGTCTCACCCATGCATCAGGCGATTCGCATCATCGGCATCGATCCGGGCCTCCGGGCGACCGGCTGGGGCGTGATCGAGTCAGATGGGTCAAGGCTCGCCTTCATCGCCTGCGGCACGGTCTCATCGGATTCGGGCGACGCGCTCGCCGCAAGGCTGCGGCAGCTGCATGACGGGCTCAGCGCCGCGCTGGCCGCATGGTGTCCGCGCGAGGCCGCCGTCGAGCAGACCTTCGTCAACCGCGATGCGGCCGCGACGCTCAAGCTCGGCCAAGCGCGCGGGATCGCCTTGCTCGTGCCGGCGCTGGCCGGGCTCGCCGTCGCCGAATACGCGCCGAACCTCGTCAAGAAGACGGTCGTCGGCGCGGGCCACGCCGATAAGACCCAGATCCGCGCCATGATCCGGCATCTCCTGCCGCGCGCGACACCGGGCACGGAACATGCGGCCGACGCGCTCGCCATCGCCATCACCCATGCGCATCACCGCGTCTGGCACAGATCGCTGGCGACGCAGCTCGTCGCGGGCGCGGCGCGATGATTGGCCGCCTGCGCGGCGAGGTCGCGAGTGTCGGTATCGAGACGGTGCTGATCGATGTCGGCGGCGTGGGCTACGAGGTCCGCGTCTCCCCGCGCACGATCGGCGCGCTGCCGCCGCTCGGCGAGCCGACGACGCTCCTGATCGAGACCTATGTGCGCGAGGACATGATCCGCCTCTACGGCTTTGCGACCGAGAGCGAGCGGGCGTGGTTCCGGGCGCTGCAGAACGTGCAGGGCGTGGGCGCGAAGCTCGCGCTGGCCGTTTTGGCGACGCTTTCGGCCGCCGATCTCGCCAACGCCGTGGCGCTGCAGGACAGGGCGATGATCGCGCGCACGCCGGGCGTCGGGCCGAAGGTCGCCGCGCGGGTCGTGGCCGAGCTGAAAGATCGCATGCCCGCGCTTTCGCCCGCGATCCTGCCGGGCGGCGAGGCGGCCTCCCCGATACTCGCCCCGCACGGCGCGGCGGCGGCCGACGCGGTCTCCGCGCTCTCCAATCTCGGCTACGCGCAGGCGCAGGCGAGCGCGGCCGTGGCGGCGGCGGTCGCGCGCGCCGGGCGTGACGCGAAGCCCGAGGAGCTGATCCGGCTCGGCCTGAAGGAGCTGGCGCGGTGACCGCCCCGCTGCGCGATCCGGAACGGCGGCTGGAGGACACGGGCGAAGTGTCGCTGCGGCCGCAAATCCTGTCAGAATTCATCGGCCAGGCCCGCGCGCGCGCCAATCTGAAAGTCTTCGTCGAGGCTGCGCGCAGCCGGGGCGAGGCGCTCGACCATGTGCTGTTCGCGGGCCCCCCGGGTCTCGGCAAGACCACGCTGGCCCAGATTGTCGCGCGCGAGCTTGGGGTGGGTTTCCGCGCAACCTCCGGGCCCGTCATCGCCAGGGCGGGCGACCTCGCCGCGCTCCTCACCAATCTCGAACACCGCGACGTGCTGTTCATCGACGAGATCCACCGGCTCAACCCGGCGGTCGAGGAGATTCTCTATCCCGCGATGGAGGATTTTCAGCTTGATCTCATCATCGGCGAGGGCCCCGCCGCGCGTTCGGTGCGCAGCGATCTCGCGCGCTTCACGCTGGTCGGCGCGACAACGCGCTCGGGTCTGCTGACGACGCCCTTGCGCGACCGGTTCGGCATTCCGATCCGGCTCGAATTTTACGACGTGGGCGATCTGGTCCAGATCGTAACGCGCGGCGCGCGTCTGCTCAATCTTCCGTTGTCTGACGATGGCGCGCGTGAGATCGCTGCCCGCGCGCGCGGCACGCCGCGTATCGCCGGCCGCCTGCTGCGCCGGGTCCGCGACTTCGCATCGGTCGAAAGTGTCGATGTGGTGGACGCCGCGGCGGCGGATCGCGCTCTGACGCAGCTCGATGTCGATGCGCGCGGGCTCGATGCGCTTGACCGGAGATATTTGCAAGCAATCGCAATGCATTATGGCGGTGGGCCGGTCGGCGTCGATACGCTGGCTGCTGCGCTATCCGAGCCGCGCGATGCGCTGGAGGAGATCGTCGAACCCTATCTCCTGCAGCAGGGCTTCATCGCCCGCACGCCGCGCGGGCGCGTATTGACGGGCATCGCATGGGAGCATCTCGGCCTGACCGCACCCGCGCGCCCAAACGGACAATTTCCACTTTTTGATAATCCGGCCACGGATGAGTGATCTTCTGCCGAGCCGCCGCACCGTGCTGAAGATGCTGGGCGCCGGCGCGCTTGGCATGTTCGGGCTGGGCGGTTACGCGTTTGCGTACGAACCCGGTTTCCGGCTCGACGTGACGCGCCACTTTCCAGCGCCCGAGAACTGGCCGGAGGACTTTCCACTCACGATCGCCGTCGTGGCCGATATCCATGCTGCCCCGCCGATCATGTCGCTCGCACGCATTCGCCAGATCGTCGCGGCAACCAACGCGCTCTCCGCAGACATCATCGTGCTGCTCGGCGACTATATCAGCGGCTATCGCTTCAGCTCGGGCGACCTGCCGAACGCTGCGTGGGGCGCTGCGCTGGCGGAGCTGTCGGCGCCGCTCGGCGTCCATGCCATCCTCGGCAATCATGATTGGTGGCACGATCCGGTCGCCCAGCGCCGCCGCAGCGGACCGACCGGCGCGGGAACCGCGCTGCGCGCCAATGGTATTCCCGTCTATGAGAACGAGGCAGTCCGGCTGGAAAAGAACGGCCGCGCCTTCTGGCTCGCCGGGCTCGCCGACCAGCTCGCTTTTATCCTTCGTCCCGGCAGGTTCGAGGGCCTCGACGATCTGCCGGCCACGCTCGCGCAGGTGACGGACGATGCCCCCGTCATATTGCTCGCGCATGAGCCCGACATCTTCCCGAATGTCCCGGATCGGGTCGACCTGACGCTCGCCGGCCATACCCATGGCGGACAGATCCGCCTGTTCGGCTGGTCGCCGATCGTTCCGTCGTCCTTCGGAAACCGGTATGCCTACGGACATGTCGTCGAACAGCGCCGCCATATGATCGTCTCCGGCGGGCTTGGCTGTTCGATCCTGCCGGTGCGTTTTGGCGTGCCTCCGGAAATCGTCCTCGTGACGCTTGGGAACGCGACGGCGTGACGGAGCCGTGGCTGCACATCGCCGGGCGCCTCGATGAGGGTGTCCACGTCCTCCCGGTGCGTGTCTATTTCGAGGATACGGACGCGGGCGCGCTGGTCTATCACGCGAGCTTCGTCCGCTTCATGGAGCGCGGCCGCACCGATTTTGTCCGCCATCTCGGCATCTCGCAGAGCGAAATGGCCGATGCGGGCGAGGATGCGGCGTTCTTCATCGTCCGGCGGATCGAGATCGACTATCTGAAGCCGGGCCGGCTGGACGATCTGCTTGAAATCCACACGTCGATCGCGGAGATCGGCCGCGCGAGCCTGACTCTGGCGCAGGAGGTGCGCCGCGACAGCACGGTGTTGGCGCAGGCCAAAGTGCTGGTTGTTCTCGTATCGAAGAAGGGCGCACCGATGCGTATCGGCACACGTGCACGCGCGGCGCTCGAAGCTGTGGCGGCCTCGGGTAAGCCGGTCTGACCGGCAAGAACAGATCGCGCACAGAGCCATTGCACTTGCCCCAGTTCCGTCACAATTCGTGCCCTAAGTCCCGTCGCGGCGGAGCGATATTGGGGGCTTCCGAAATCGATTCGGCATACGGAAAGCCAGGCGTGGGCGCGCGCCGGCAGCCCTGCGCGGCCCTCCAGCGGAGCCGTGGCGCAGTGAGGTGGAGAGACGCGGCGAGGCCAGCATGAATTCGCCCGACCTGTCGATTCTTTCGCTGTTCTTGCAGGCGCATATCGTCGTCAAGCTCGTGATTATCGGGCTGCTCGCCGCGTCTGTGTGGAGCTGGGCGATCATCATTGAAAAGCTCGTCCAGTACGCGCGGACGAAGCGCGATACCGACCAGTTCGAGCAGGTGTTCTGGTCGGGCCAGTCGCTCGAAGATCTCTATCAGAGCCTGCAGCAGCGCAAGATCGGAGCCATGGCGGCGATTTTCGTCGCGGCGATGCGCGAATGGAAACGCTCTGCCGAACGCAGCGCGCGTCCCACCGCCGGCGTTCAGATGCGTGTCGAGAAGGTCATGGACGTGACCATCGCGCGCGAGGTCGAGCGCATGGAACGCCGTCTGATGTTCCTCGCGACCGTCGGATCGACCGCCCCGTTCGTCGGCCTGTTCGGCACGGTCTGGGGCATCATGACCTCGTTCCAGTCGATCGCCGCCTCCAAGACAACGAATCTTGCGGTCGTGGCGCCCGGCATCGCCGAAGCGCTGTTCGCGACCGCGCTGGGCCTGCTGGCGGCCATCCCGGCGGTGATTTTCTACAACCGGTTCATCCAGGACGTGTCCCGGCAGAACGGCAGGCTCGAAACGTTCGCCGACGAATTCAGCGCGATCCTGTCGCGCCAGATCGACGCGAAGAGCTGACCCATGGGCGCAAGCGTACAGTCGGATAGGGGAGGAGGCGGCGGCGGTCGGCGGCGGCGCAAGCGCGGCAGCGCGCGCCCAATGTCCGAGATCAACGTCACGCCTTTCGTCGACGTGATGCTCGTGCTCCTGATCATTTTCATGGTCACAGCGCCGCTTCTGACGGTCGGCGTGCCGATCGACCTTCCCAAGACGGAGTCCAAGGAAATCGAGGGCGACAAGGAGCCGCTGACGATTTCCATCAACAAGGAAGGAAAAATTTACCTTCAGGAGTCCGAAATCGAGCTGGACGAAATTGTGCCCAAACTTCTCGCTATCAGCGAGCAGGGGTACGAGGAGCGCATTTACGTCCGCGGCGACAGAAGTTCGAATTACGGAGCCATCATGCGCGTGATGGGAACGGTGTCTGCGGCGGGATTCCGCCGTATCGCACTGGTGACGGAACTGGAAGACCGGCTTTAGAGGACGAATGCGCGCTGCTCCGGGCTGTGATGTGCGGTCACGTTCATGATTTCGTGTCGGTTCGACGCGAAAATCATTGTGATCTAGAGGGTTGAGGATTTGCGCAAGAGTGCCGCGATCTCCGCAGCGCTGCATGTCAGCGTGCTGCTTTACGCCGTGGCGGCGATCCCGTCCGCGCGCGATTTTGAACCCAAGCCGATGATCGACGTACCCATCGATCTCGTGACGCCCGAAGAGTTCACGAAGATCAAGGCCGGCATGAAGGATGCGAAGGAAGAAAAGCCGCTCGCCCAGAAGCCGAAGGAACAGTCTGCCGGCAAGGATGAGAAAAAGCCGGAGATCGTGAAACAGGCCGCGGTTGCGCCCGCCGCCGCCAGCGAACCGGAGCCCGTGCCGAAAGAGCCGGAACCGAAAAAGGAGCCCGCCCCGAAGGAAAAGGCGGAGCCACTGCCGGACAAGAACAAGGAAAAAATGGCCGAGCCGAAAAAGGCGGAGGACAACGAATCGAAGCCGAAGAAGGTCGCCGAGAAGCCCAAGCCGGAAAAGAAGCCCGAGCCGAAGAAGAAAGCCGCGGAGAAGCAGAAGGAAGAGTTCAGCCCCGACCGAATCGCGGCGCTGCTCAACAAGATACCGGACGCCGCAGCTCAGCCTGAGGTCGAGGAGAGTCCTGAGCCTGTGCAGGAGACCGCGGCGCTCGGACAGTCCTCGGGCCGCGATCTCACCATGTCGGCCAACGAGCTCGATTTCCTGCGCACGCGCATTTCGCAGTGCTGGACGCCGCCTGTGGGCGGCATCGGCGCGGATGCGATCCGCGTCAAGCTGAGGCTTCAGCTCAATCAGGATGGCTCACTCACGGCCAATCCCACCGTGATGAATGCCGATTCCTCGCCGTTCTTCCAGCCCGCCGCCGATAGCGCCGTTCGCGCCGTGGCGATGTGCGCGCCTTATGAACTGCCGGTCGAAAAATATGCGCTGTGGCGCGACATCATCCTGAATTTCGACCCGCGCGACATGTTCGGCGGCTAAGGCATCATCCCGAAAAACATGCCCTCGGGCCTGACCCGGGGGTGGCACCGCTTTTCGGAAAGATGATGCAAGGACAAAGCATAGTGCGCCAACCAAACAAGACCGTACGCCCATGACAATGCCCTTGAGACAACGATCGTTCGCGCTGGCTGCCTTTCTCGCGCTTTGCATCCCCGTGCCTGCGCAGGCCCAGGTCGAACTCGACATCACGCAGGGTCAGCTTCGCGCCATCCCGATCGCGGTCACGGAGTTCACTGGCGACAGCAAAATTGCGCAGGAAATCTCGCAGGTCGTTTCGAACGATCTCGAAAGCTCCGGCCTGTTCAAGCCGATCGACCCAGCAGCCTTCATCGAGACCGGCCTCGACGTCGATCGCACGCCGCGCTTCGCCGACTGGCGGCCGATCAAGGCGGAAGCCGTGGTGCTCGGGCGTGTCACCGAAACTGGCGACGGACGCCTCAAGGCCGAATACCGGTTGTGGGATGTGTTCGCCGGCAAGCAGCTCACGGGGCAGCAATTCTTCACGCGGCCGAAGAACTGGCGGCGCATCGGCCACATCATCGCCGATGCGATCTACGAGCGGCTAACGGGTGAGAAAGGCTATTTCGATACGCGGATCGTGTTCGTGGACGAGTCCGGGCCGAAGAACGCGCGCGTCAAGCGCCTCGCGATCATGGATCGCGACGGCGAGAATCTCAGCGTACTGACGACGGGCGGCGATCTCGTCCTCACGCCGCGCTTCAGCCCGACCTCGCAGGAAATTACCTATATGTCCTACGCTGGCGATACGCCGCGCGTGTATCTCTACAATATCGAAACCGGCCAGCGCGAAATGGTCGGCTCCTTCCCGGGCATGACCTTCTCGCCGCGCTTTTCGCCGGACGGTCAGAAGATCGTCATGAGCCTCGAGCAGAACGGCGCAACCAACATCTACAGCATGGATCTGCGCAGCCGCACGACGCGGCAGCTTACGAACGAAAGCTCGATCAACACCGCCCCGTCTTATGCGCCGGACGGCGGCAGGCTCGTGTTCGAATCCGACCGGGACGGCTCGCAGCAGCTTTACGTGATGAGCGCGGACGGTTCGGACCAGCGGCGCATATCGAGCGGCGATGGCAGCTACTCGACGCCGGTCTGGTCGCCGCGGGGCGACATGATCGCCTTCACCAAGCGGATGGGCGGGCGCTTTCTGATCGGCGTCATGCGGCCCGACGGCGGCGGCGAGCGCATCCTGACCGAGGGCTATCATAACGAGGGCCCGACCTGGGCGCCGAACGGGCGCGTCCTGATGTTCTTCCTGGAATCGCCGGGCTCCGACGGCGGCCCGCGCCTCTACACGGTCGATCTGACGGGCTACAACGAGCGCCAGGTGGCCACCCCGTCATTCGCGTCGGATCCGGCCTGGTCGCCGCTCATAAACTGAGAGCGGCGGACGCCCGCGGGACCCCGGGATCGCAATGAAACG
The DNA here is from genome assembly GCA_046717125.1 of Methyloligellaceae bacterium. Lineage (GTDB taxonomy): Bacteria > Pseudomonadota > Alphaproteobacteria > Rhizobiales > Methyloligellaceae > JBKJVQ01. The sequence continues at coordinate 491 of JBKJVQ010000007.1, read as the reverse complement.
CAATAAAACCGGGCGTTAACCCTATAGTTGCGTTCCTGTACCAATATCATCACGGGGCCCAGCTCGGCCCTTTCGGTGCAGGGAAAGTTCTAGTGGCATTTTCGCATCATGGAGCCGGAAATCAGCGCTGAAAACGCAGTCGGTTCTTGATCGGAAAGGGCCGCCCCGGTAGATCGAATATGGCTACTGCCGTAAATAACCAAAGGAGAGAAGACCATGCAGGGTTTGAAGGGCGCAATCGTCGCCGGCACGCTGGTTGCCGTCGCCGTTGCTCTGGGTGGCTGCTTCGGCCACCACACGAAGACCATCACGCACGAGCCCCTGAAGCTCGGCTCGGTCGAGACGACTGTCCGCGCTTAAGGGCATCGTTACAAGGCCATCGAAATCGCGGCGGGACGTCAGTCCCGCCGGAATGGCTGATCCGGGCCCGGGGCGCCCCCCCCCAAAAAGGGGGCGGGCCCGCGGCCGGGAGCAAAAGGTTGTTGGGGGGG
>JBKJVQ010000006.1:0-8712 GCA_046717125.1 Methyloligellaceae bacterium | reverse complement strand
CCGGCAACCTTAACAATGGCGCCCTCGGGCGCGAGATTGCCCTTGAGCCCAACGACTCCGCCGGTGGCAGACAACGGCTTGTTGGCAGGACGCACCACGTCCTGTTCGCTATTCCACTTCACCCGCTTGAGATTTTCGGCGATGGAGCGACCGGTGACCGTCATGCACTCGCCGTGCAGATAGCCGTGGTCGAGCAGCGTCTTCATCAACAGCGGAATGCCGCCTGCCTCGAACATGTCCTTGGCGACGTAGCGGCCGCCCGGCTTCAGGTCCGCGACATAGGGCGTGCGCTTGAAGATTTCGGCCACATCGAAAAGATCGAATGCGATGCCGCATTCATGCGCGATCGCCGGCAGATGCAGCGCCGCATTGGTCGAACCTCCGGAAGCCGCGACTACGGCGGCGGCGTTCTCCAGCGCCGGCTTTGTGACGATATCGCGTGGGCGGATGTTGCGGGCGATCAGATCCATGATCTTCTCGCCCGCGATGGTGCAGAACCGGTCGCGGATTTCATAAGGCGCGGGCGCGCCCGCCGAGTAGGGCAGCGCCAGACCGATCGCCTCCGAGACGGTCGCCATCGTATTGGCCGTGAACTGCGCGCCGCAGGCGCCGGCTGACGGACACGCGACCTGCTCCAGCTCATCGAGATCGGCGTCCGACATATCGCCGACCGAATGCTTGCCGACGGCTTCAAACAGATCCTGGATTGTCACGGGCCGACCGCGAAACGTGCCGGGCAGGATCGAGCCGCCATAGATGAAAATGGACGGCACGTTCAGCCGGCACATCGCCATCATCATGCCGGGCAGCGACTTGTCGCAGCCTGCGAGCCCGATCAGCGCATCGTAGGAATGACCGCGGATCGTCAGCTCGACCGAATCCGCGATCACCTCACGCGAGGCGAGCGAGGACTTCATGCCCTCATGGCCCATGGCAAGGCCGTCCGTCACCGTGATGGTGCAAAATTCGCGCGGCGTACCGCCTGCGCTCGCCACGCCCTTCTTCACGGCCTGCGCCTGGCGCATCAGGGAGATGTTGCAAGGGGCGGCCTCGTTCCAGCACGACGCCACGCCCACGAAGGGCTGATGGATCTGCGCCCGGGTGAGGCCCATGGCGTAATAATAGGAGCGGTGCGGAGCGCGCGTCGGCCCTTCCGTCACATGCCGGCTGGGAAGGCGCGATTTGTCGAAGGTTTTAGCGTCCATAGCCGTCTTCTGTGTCTTCTGTGTTGCCTGGAGCGCCGTCTTGCGTCGCAAGGAGCGACCACTAACACAAGGTTTATGGCGCAATGCGGGCGCAAATGCCTCACTTCGTTGCGCATGCGCAACAGTCGGGGTGTAAAGCGTGTCGGCGGCCCGCGACCGTCGCTCCGCGAGGTTCCCGGGTAGCCGGAGCACCACATCGAGCAAGATATATGGGTGGCCCGATTAAATCGGGCCACGTCGCGGGTTGCGATACGGCGAGAGGACGATTCGTCCGGTCAGGACACCACAGCCAGCCGGTCCAGCGCTTGGCGGAGGCGCAGTGTCCCGGCCTCGGCCTCGGCGCGGCGCTCGCGTTGCTCTTCGACGACATGCGCGGGCGCGCGGGCAACGAACTGCTGATTACCGAGGCGCTGATCGAGTTGCGTGATCTCGGCGTTGAGCTTCTCGATCTCACGGCCAAGCCGCGTCTGTTCGCCGGCGATGTCGATGACGCCCGCGAGCGGTAGCGCCAGCGTTGCCTCGTCGAGCACGATTTGCAGCGCGCCTTTGGGCGCGTCGCCGAAGCCGATCGCATCGAGACGCGCGAGCCGCTTCAGCGTCTCCTCATGCTTGGCGATACGCTGTTGCGTGGTCTCGCTCGCCCCGGAAATGAGGAGCGAAAGCTTCGCGCCAGCGGGCACATTCATCTCTGCACGGACGGATCGAATGTCCGTCACGAAGCGGATCATCCAGTCGATCTCCGCATCGCTTTCGGAGTGCGCAAGGCCGAGCGGTTCGGGCCAGGCCGACAACATCAGGAACCCGTCGCCGCCTCGCGCCTGCCACAGTTCTTCGGTCATGAACGGCATGAATGGATGCAGCAGCGCGGCGATGCGATCGAGCACCCACGCGGTCATTGCGCGCGTTTCGTCCGCGGGCGGACCGCCTGCACTCAGGATCGGCTTCGACAGCTCGATGTACCAGTCGCAGAAGATGCGCCAGACGAACTGATAGATCGCGGCGGCCGCATCGTTGAAGCGGTAGGCTTCCAGCGCCTCCGCGATCTGCACGACGGCGCGGTCCGACTCGCCTGCGATCCAGCGGTTGAGCGTCTCCTTAGCCGACTTGGGATCGAAGCCGGCGACGCGCGCAGCGCCGTTCATCTCCGCAAAACGCGAGGCGTTCCAGAGCTTGGTGCCGAAATTCCGGTAGCCCTCGACGCGGGAGGTCGCGAGCTTGATGTCGCGCCCGGGCGCGGCCATCGCGGCCAGCGTGAAGCGCAGCGCGTCCGCGCCATAGGCGTCGATCAGCTCCAGCGGGTCGATGACGTTGCCCTTCGATTTCGACATCTTCTGCCCCTTCTGGTCGCGGACGAGGGCATGGATGTAGACGTCGCGGAACGGCACTTCGTCCTTGAATTGCAGGCCCATCATCATCATCCGGGCTACCCAGAAGAAGATGATGTCGAAGCCGGTGACGAGGACGGAGGTGGGGTAGTAGCGAGCGAGTTCTGGCGTCTCGTCCGGCCAGCCGAGCGTCGAGAACGGCCAGAGCGCTGACGAGAACCAGGTGTCGAGGACGTCCTCGTCGCGCCAGATCGGTAGCCGCCTCTGTCCGGTATCCTCGCCGGCACGGAACGTCGACACGGCAGCGGTGGCAGCGTCTTCGGACGCAGCGACATAAACCTCCGCGCCGTAGTGCGCCGCCGCCCGGGCGAGCGCGTCTGCTTCGGTTTCAGCGACGAAGATATCGCGCACATTCTCGATAACGCTCAGGTTCCGCCCGTCGTCTTCCCACCAAGCCTGCTGGAAGCCATACCACGCCGGTATCCGATGCCCCCACCAGAGCTGGCGGGAGATGCACCAGGGCTGAATGTTGCGCATCCAATCGAAATAGGTTCGCTCCCAGTTCTTTGGCACGAAGTCGGTGCGCCCCTGCTCCACCGCCTCGATCGCAGGCTGCGCGAGCGTTGCTGCGTCGACATACCATTGATCCGTAAGCAGTGGTTCGATCGGCACTCCGGACCGGTCGCCATTTGGCACGGTGTGCAGATGCGGCTCGATCTTCTCGATCAGGCCGAGCGCTTCGAGGTCAGCAACCACCTGCTTTCGCGCTTCGAAGCGATCCAACCCGCGATAGGTCTCCGGCACCGTCTCGTTCAGCGCGCCGTCCGGCTCGAGAATGTTCAGCGCCTCGAGCCCATGCCGCCGTCCGACCTCGAAATCGTTGAAATCGTGGGCCGGCGTGATCTTTACCGCCCCGGAGCCCTTCTCAGGGTCGGAATATTCGTCGGCGACGATCGGAATTTCGCGCCCGACCAGCGGCAGGACGACGGTCTTGCCGACAAGGTCCATGTACCGCTCATCGTCGGGATGCACCGCGACGCCTGTATCGCCCAGCATCGTCTCGGGGCGCGTGGTGGCGACGACGATGAAGCGTCCATGCTCGCCCTTAATCGGGTATTTGAAGTGCCAGAGGTGGCCCTTGGTGTCGACCTGCTGCACTTCGAGATCGGATATCGCTGTCAGCAGCTTTGGATCCCAGTTGACGAGGCGTTTATCCTTGTAGATCAGCCCCTTGCGATAGAGTTCGACGAAGACACGGTTGACGGCGCGGCTGAGGCCATCGTCCATCGTGAACCGCTCACGGCTCCAGTCGCAGGACGCGCCGAGCCGTTTGAGTTGGCCGACGATCTGGCCACCCGACTCCGCTTTCCACGCCCAGACACGCTCGATGAATGCGTCGCGGCCCATCGCGCGGCGGTCCGGCTCTTGCCGTTCCATGAGCTGTCGTTCGACCACCATCTGCGTGGCGATGCCGGCATGGTCGAGACCCGGCTGCCAAAGCACGTCCTTGCCGCGCATACGCTCAAACCGCACGAGCACGTCCTGCAGCGTGTTGTTAAGCGCGTGCCCCATATGCAGCGAGCCGGTGACGTTCGGCGGCGGGATGACAATAGAAAATGGAGCGGCGCCCTCTTGCGCACCCGCCCCCGCGCGAAAGCAGCCGGCATCCTCCCACGCCCGGTAGAGGCGCTCCTCGATGGCGGAGGGATTGTAGGTCTTCTCGAGCATGGCGGATCGCACAAAAATAAAGGACCGCGCCGGTTATCCCCGCGCGGCCCGCACTGTCAACCGGATCGGGAGGATCACTCCTTGGGCAGGGTCCCCGCTTGGAGCTCGTCGCGCAGCGCGGACTCCAGAATCCGCGGCATGTTCTCGTTGAGCCATTCGCGCAACATCGGCCGCAACATCTCCTTGATGCTGTCCTCGAGCGACTTCTGACCGCTTGTCGCCGCACTATCATTCTCGGGCGCAAATGCGGATGCGTCCTGAGCGGAAGGCATCGCGATCACGTCCGGCAGCTCGGCCGGTTTGGTTTCTTCAAGCTCCTCAGCCTCGGCTAGAGCAGCAGATTCAGATGCAGAAACCGCCTCTGGCTCGACCTCAGGCAAAGGAGTTGGAAAGGCGAGCACGGTCTCGTCCGCGTCCTCCGGCGCGTTCAGCGCGGAATCAACGGAGTCAGCCGGATCGAAAGTCAGATCCGCGGGCTCGCTGTCCTGCTCCGCGCCGAACACCGGCTCCGGCGTCTCAGTCGCAGCAGCCGGGAACGCATCGCCGAAAGAACGTTCCGGCATCTCGGTCGCAGCAGCCGGGAACGCCTCGCCGAAAGAAGGTTCCGGCGTCTCGATCGCGGCCGCCGGGAACGCCTCGCCGAAAGCAGGCTCCTTGCGGCCAAAATCGAGAACTTCGGCATTCTCCTCAACGGCGGATTTCAACATCCACGGATCGTCGCCCCGGCCGACTTCCGGGTTCGTGTCATCCAATTTAACTTCATGCGGCTCGTCCAGCGCCGAAAATGTCTCGGGTACTTCTTCCGCCGACAGGCCGCTCAGGGGCTGGCCGGAGGAGTCGGGCGCGGGCGTATCGAGCGAGAACACGTCGTCTTCCTCGAACGAAGCGTCGGTCTCGGGCAGCGCGGCGTCGACAGAGGAGAACGTCGCGTCATCGCGCAGTGTCGATTCAGCCTCGAAGGCGTCATCATCCGGAGAAGCGGACGCCGTCTGCTCAGTCATGATTTTGGTCAAGTCGAGAATGTCGTCCTCACCGGCATCGGCTGGCAGCCCGGGATTATTCAAAGCGCGCTCGATATCAGCGATGAGCTGCTCGTCGCCCAGGGAGCTGCTGTTGACCGGGCTTGCGACAGTCGGAAATGGATCGCGAAACGGGTCTTCCATACGCCGGGCCTCAGCCTCACGCGCACCGCGGTCTTCGTCTGCGATGATGCGTTTGATGGATGCGAGGATCTCGTCCATCGTGGGTTCGGGAGCCCGTTCCGCTGCCATGCCATTCTCCGCCGCAGTATTAATCCACGCCCGGCGGTCGCACCACTCGGGTTGCCTGCCCCTCCCGGGGCATAGCGTATCATGTCGCCGCGGCGCAAGTCATGTGCGGCGCAAGGCCGTAGAAGCGCGCGCGACCCGATGCAGTTTTCCCTAGGGGACTTGCAATAGCCGGTTAGGGCTCAGCCCGAACCATTTGTTCTTCACCGCGTGATAGTGCGCGGTAGGGTCGTAGTAAGGGCTCGGAATGCCGATACCCGGCGGGTTGAGGCGCCCGATCGCCGACAGAAGTGTATATTCCGCGACCGTCGTGTCGCGTTCCGCTGTAACCAGCAGAACCTGTGAGTTGAGCAATTCCTGCTCGGCATTCAGCACGTCGAGCACGGTGCGCTGACCGACGCGTGCCTCCTCGCGCACGCCCGTCAGAGCCACCTGGTTGGCGTCGCGCTGGGACCGGGCGGAGATGATCGTCGCCCGCGCGCCTGACAGATTGCCAAATGCGCTGATCGCGTCGGCGTTGACCTGGAGCCGCGCCGTCTCGACATCGCGCTGGCGCTGGAAGTTGATCTCCTTGGCCTGCCGGACGCGCGCCGCCACATCGCCGGCCTGATAAAGCGGAATGTTGACCCGTCCGACAATCGTTGCGGTTTCGACCGACTCGATCGAATCGGAGATACCGAACCGTTCCTGATAGCGGCCTTCGACCGTCACTTCAGGCAAGAGCTCGCCTTCGATCAGATTCACGTTATGGAGTGACGCCTGTTCCAGGAAGACCTGTGCCTGGATTTGCGGGTGCTCGGCATCGCCTATGGCAGTCGCCTCCTGCACTGCATGGGGCAATAAGCCTGCGATCGAAGGGGGATTGCTGACCCCGGATGGGGGATGGCCGATGACGCGCTCATAGGTCGCCCGGCTCGACTTCAGCTGCGCCTGCGCAAGATTCAGTTCCGAAATTGCCCCTGCTCGGCGCGCTTCGGCCTGGGCAACGTCGGTGCGCGTCACTTCGCCGACCTCGAACCGGTCCTGCGTCGCTTTGAGCTGCTCGCTCAGCACATTTACGTTGTTCTCGCGCAGCTTTACGATCGCCAGGTCGCGCACAACGTCCATGTAAGCGACCACTGCGTCCAGCAGCGTCTGCTGCTCGATCAAACGCAACTGCTCGCGGCCGGCATAGATATTCGCATCGGCCTGCCGGATGGCGTTCCTGGTACGAAATCCGCGGAAAATCGGCTGTTCGAATTGAACGCCATAGCCGCGCGGGCGGTTTTCCTCTTCCCGGACCAAACGCTCGCTCGCCGATCCCGAGCCCCCACCCTGGAATGCGCCTGCGCCGCCGCCGATTACGGTACCGTCGGCTCCAATAATGACCGGGGCGCCCGCGTCGCCACCACCACCGTCCCGCATGCCAGGACGGATTGTCGTACGCTGATATTCGTATACAACATCGGCGTCTCCGATCACGACCGGCCGGCCGGTCGCCTTCGCACGTGCGATTTCCTCGTCCGTAGCCCGAAGCTGCGCACGCTGCGCGCTGAGTATCGGATTGATGACGTAGGCGGAGCCGAGTGCGCTCAGCAGAGATTCGCCAGCAGCAGGCCCAGCTGCACCTGCAATACCCGCCGCGCCCAGCACAATTGCCGTCAGCGACGCGAGCGATGCCCGCATTCTCCGGGAAAAGACCGAAACCACGCTTACGCCCGCCGCATAACTGCCCAATCCCGGAGTGTAGCGACGCGATCGCGGGGCTAATATGGCAATTAGCAGTTTGTTAAGCTTTCCCTCGAAGCTGTGGACTGGACGCAACAGTCCAATCGTTGGACGTCCCAAGCCTCAAAGAACGAAGGCCCGCGCGCGCTCGAAGCCGGGAAGCCATAGCGCGCCCACGTCGAATTCGCGAGAATCGCTGACGCGCAGGCCATGCCGGACATAGAGATGCGCACTGCTCGCGCCGCTCGGGTCTGTCACAATAGCGACCAGCCGGCCGCGTTCCTTCAATTGATCGAGCAGGGCCGAAGGCGGCTTGGGGACGGCGCCATTGAGGACAATCGCATCGTACGGTCCCCGATCTTTGCGTCCCGCATGAAGCGGTCCCTCCACAACGATTGCGTTGAGAACACCGAGCCCGCGTAGTGTCTCCGCCGCCCCGTGGGCCATTCCCGGATTGCATTCGACGCCGACGACCGTTTGCGCCAGTCGCGCCAGCATCGCTGTCGAGTACCCGGTTGCGCAACCGACATCGAGGACCGAGTCGTCAGGTTCGACGGTAGCGAGCTGTATCAGCCGTGCAAGCGACCGCGGCGCCAGCAGGAAGCGCCGATCTGCACCCGCCTCAGGCGGCAACGCGAGATCGCCGTCCATATAGGCTAGCGTCTTCAACGATTTCGGCACGAAATGTTCGCGTGGGATTTCGCTCATGGCGCCGATGACTCCGCGATCCGTCACGGAACTCGGCCGCACCTGCGACTCGACCATGTTAAGCCGCGCGAGGGCAAAATCCATGGCATATCCCCGCACCTTGACGAAGCCCGCGCAAATCGCAGAGCCAAGTGCGCCAATTCCAATTGACAGCATCGCCCTGCCCTCCTTACCTAACGCGGGTGCGAGAGCCAAGCCATCCTGCGCAGTGGGGCTTCAGGGCAATCAGGCCACGTGGCGGAGTGGTGACGCAGCGGACTGCAAATCCGTATACCCCGGTTCGATTCCGGGCGTGGCCTCCAACCTGATCCCCCAGCCCCTAATGATCTTCAAACGCCCGGCTCGCGCGGCGGCGTTCCCGCACCCAACTCTGTTGCGGCCTTCTCATCCTTGCGGCGATGCCACCACACCGTGAGCTGGCGTCGCCAGCGCCGCACCACCGGCAGGTCCACTGAAAGCACGATCAGGCCGAGCGGAATCATCCAAAAGCCGAGGATCGGCAGAAATCCGAGAATGCCGAAAATCACGAGAACAACGCCGAGCGAAACCCTGACCCAGCGCGTTTCGGGCACAGGCATCTGATAACGCCCGAATTTGACTTTGTTCATTCCGGCCTCCGGCGCCCATTGGCGCAGCCGGAATGTGGGGAGTCGAGCGCCGGTCGATCAGGTCGACGCGTGAATTTCTTTTGTGCGTCAGTCCGGACCGCCGGCGGGCTCAAAGCGCCAACAAAAAATCCCGGCCGGATTGCTCCGGCAGGGACTGTCGTGT
>JBKJVQ010000005.1:0-2989 GCA_046717125.1 Methyloligellaceae bacterium | reverse complement strand
CTCTGGAGTCTCATACTTTCGATCCTGTAATGGGTTTCGGGCGTTTTAGCCAATATTCACAATATTTATATCGGTTACATGACGGCGCTCGACACTAGCAATACTCGGGCCGCCCGCCGAAATCCAGGCGGCGATTAATGCTGGTCCGAAAATGCCTCGGAAAGGATCTCCGACGCCATATGGCGCGTGACGCGCTTGCCCGCACAGAGAGCCTTTTGGTCGAGCCTTTCGACCATTTCCATCACGCTCGCCATCGAGCGTCCGATCCGCCGGACGATATAGAGGAGAACGCTCGGGTCGACCTCGATCTGCCGGTCCGCGAAATGTTTCACCAAAACCGCTCCGACAAGTTCCTCGTCGGGTTCTCCGATTGCGACGACAGGAATGGCGGTTAGGCGCGAGACGAGATCCGGCAGGTGGTAACGCCATTGCGCGGGCATCGTGCGCGCCGTGACCAGCAGGCTGGCCCGGCTTTCGCGGATCGCGTTGAGGAAATGAAATAACTTCGTTTCGTCCCACGGCCTGGTGTCCGGGTCTTCGACAAGGACAGCAGCGGACGGAAGTACTCCCTGAATTTCCGCGGCGGGCTCGGCCGCCCGCGCCCCCGACCGGCTGCGCCAGACCTGCGCAAGATGCGTCTTGCCGCTGCCGGCTGGCCCAACGAGCAGGCACGCTCCGCCGGGCCATCGCGGCCATGAGTCGATCATCTGGACCGCGGCGAGGTTGCTGCTGCTCACTAAAAAATCTTCCGCGCCGACCGCCGCGCGATGCGGCAGATCGAGCGCCAATTGCACAGCTTGCTGTTTTGCAGCCATCAGGGAACTGAGACGCCGGGCTTTACCGCCTGCGGGAGGGGCTTGCGGGCGGGTGACTCGTCTCCCGCCATGTGCCTGATCCAGTCGACAAGATAGGCGGCGGCGGACAGGCCGGTCAGGCAGGCGGTGATCCAGATCAGGGCTTGCGCGGTCGGCTGCAGGCCTAACATGAACGCAAGATCGGCCAACACGACCCCAGCCAACAGGATTTGAGCGACGGTGTTCGCTTTGCTGACGAGGAGCGGGCGTACCGGCATCGGCTTTCCAAGCATCCAGCTCAGCATCATCGCACCCACGATCAGGATGTCGCGGCTGACGACGGCGATGACCAGCCAGCCCGGCAGCTGGTGAAAAAAGCCCAAAGATACGTAGATCGATACGAGCAGCGCCTTGTCCGCGATCGGATCGAGATAGGCGCCAAGTTCCGTCGTCCAGGCATATCGTTTCGCAAGATAGCCGTCGGCCGCATCCGACAGTCCCGCCAGGAGAAAGACCAAGAACGCAAGGTCGTATCGAGTCGCGATGATCAGCCAGACAAGGAGCGGCACGGAGAAGATGCGGCCGAGCGTAATCAGATTCGGCAGGCTCATCGTTGGACTTTCCGCGTACGAAAAAGCGCCCGGCGTGAGAAATGCGGAATGCAAACCGCTCATTGTCCCGCAAAATCTAGCAAAGGAGAGCGGCTTTCCATAGCCCGCACGCAATCCAGGCTTAACGAGAGGCGAAGTCAGTTCTGAACGAGAACGAGATCGCCACCGCTGTCGCGGAGATTCAGGCCGCGCGCAGCAAGATCGCTACGCAGCCTTTCGACATCGCCGGCGTAGTTGAACGCCACCCGGGCATTACGGGCTGTCATCGTGCCGATTTCGAGCGCCTCGAGACCGGGTACGACGGTGAGTTCGGAACGGATCGCCTGCCACTGCTCTAAACCAGCAAATTCCACGACCATACTGAGGCGCCGGGCGCTGACGCTGGGCGGTGTCGGCTTTTCCTCCCCGTCTTCTCCAAAGCCGAAAAGATTGCTGAAGAACGATCCGCCATCGCGCGACTCCGTCTTCGCCGCAGGTGCGGGCGCGGAGGGTTGCACGGGATACGCGCCGCCGTCGGGCTGCGCGTTGGCGTAGTCCTGTCCGCCGTCCGCGCTAGGCGCCTGACCGTCATAGCCAGGGCCGGCACCGGCCCCGTTCTCAGCCCAAGGCATAGACTCGGGTGAGTCTCCGCCCTGCTGAATCTTCCAGCGGGTTTCGATCACGCGCTGCGCGATCAAAGCGGCGCGCTGAGCCGCCTCCCGCGCATCGCCGGCGAAGACGCGATCCGTGCGCGAGAGATCGATCGGTCCGACCGCATCCGCGCCATAGAGGCGTGTTCCAAAGCGTTTGCCGCTCTCCAGCTGTGAAGCGACAGCGAGGATGATCTTGTCGGTCCCCGCCTGCTTCTTCAACGCGTCGAAGGCTGTGCGGTCGCCTGACAAGATGGCGCTCAGCTTGTCCGGGGTTAGAGACGCGTCCGGCTTGACTACGGCGAGCGGCGCGAGAGAACCCGTGAGATCCTGCAATCCCCAGGCCGAACCCCAGCCTTCCCGACCTTCGAACTTGACCGCTCCGTCCGTGACGATAGCCGGCAGAACGTGCACAACAGGCGCTTGGCGATCAACCACGCTCAGGCCGTTCGATTGCAGCGCATCGCGCACAGCGCTGGGGTCGAAGCCGAAGCTCAAGGTGGCGATATAGGTCGTGGTCGAATTCTGCTCGGCGCGAACTGTCACGCTTTCGATCATGTTCTCGATCTGAGCCGAGTCGAGGTCGGGGATACGCCGATAGGAGCCGAGTGGCACCACGCGCTTGAAGACGATGCGCGCCGCCTCCTTGCGCCCTTGCGCCATGGCGGCAGCCTTGGCCTTCACGGCATCCGCAGCCGTCGCCGAAACCGTATGTTTCACCGTGTAGACCGATTGCTGTGCAACGGCTGCGGTGGCGACGAACATGATCGCCACGGCGGCGATCAGCGCCGGCGCGATGGCGAAACCAACTTTCATTCTGAGAGCCCCTCTTTTCGTCCACGCTCGTTCTGACCCGAATTCGGGCCGAAAATGCGGCATCAGCGCAACGTTCCGTTCGGCCGCCATGCTTGACGCGGCTTGATGCGAAAGCGAGTAATGCGGGCGATTTTCCGGA
>JBKJVQ010000004.1:0-6948 GCA_046717125.1 Methyloligellaceae bacterium | reverse complement strand
TGGCGATCTCCTCGATCTCCATGCCGCCGCGCTGCGAGGCGATCACGCGGATACGCTCGGTTTTGCGGTCGAGCACGTAGCCGAGATAAAGCTCGCGGTCGAAGGGCTCGGCCACCTCGATATAGATGCGCTGCACCGGCTTTCCTTCCGGCCCGGTCTGGATGGTGACCAGACGCTTGCCGAGAAGCTCGGCGGCCGCGTCGCGCACTTCGTGATAGGTCTTGCACAATTTGATGCCACCGGCCTTGCCGCGCGCGCCGGCATGAATCTGAGCCTTCACCGCCCAGTTCCAGCCGCCAAGCTCGGTCGCCGCATAGACCGCCTGGTCGGGGCTGAAGGCCACGGCGCCCTTCGGCACCGGCACGCCGAAGCTGCCCAGCAATTCCTTGGCTTGATACTCGTGAACGTCCACCTTGGCTCCTCCTTCCAGTCTTTTTTCGGCGGGCGGTTTTGAGCTTAGCTCAGCTTGCCCTTGACGATACCGTAAGCCTTCTCGGTCGCTCCTTCAGCGCCGGTCAGAAGTCCTTCCAATTCCTTCAGCTTAGCGTCAGCGAAGGTTTTGTCCGTAATCATTTTTGCATTCGTATAGACATTCAGCGCCCCGCTTCGCAGTGCAGCATAAGCGGCGAGCACGGCCACGCCGGCGTCGCTGATGACGTTGAGATTGCCCTTCTCCGAGGCGGCAAGCGCAAGGTCGATAACCTCGCGCGCCGCCTGGCAGCAGGCCAGCGGAACGTCGGTCGCCTGCTTCAGCGCGGCCTGGATCGCCGTCTCACGCTTGGCTTTGTCGGCGTCGGTCTCCTTTGGCAGCCCATAGGCGGCCATCACGGAATCGAACGCCTTCACGTCGTCCTGGATCATGCCGGTCAATCTGTGGCGAAGCGCCTCGGCCTTGGCGAGCACGTCCTTCATCTCGCCCTCGACCTCGACATATTTCTTTTTGCCGATGGTGAGGTTGCACACCATGCTCACAAGTGCTGCGCCCATCGCGCCGATGATCGCCGCCGCGCCGCCGCCGCCGGGCGTCGCCGCCTGGCTTGCCAGCGCGTCGAGAAACTCTTGGATCCGGTTGTCCTTGATCGCGGTGCTCATGCCATCTCTTTCGCCAGAGCGTAGATCTGCTCGGCGTCGAGCACGCCATCAGAACTCTCGAACAGTTTTGCGATGCAGCCGCGATGCAGTTTGAGCTTGAGCCCGCCAATGCCCAGCGCACCGAACACGATTTTTCCCGAATGCTCTTTGGCCTTGTCGGTCGCCTCGACACCCTCGATGCCGAGCGGCGGCTGCGCATTCACATCGGCCAGCATTTCGATCGTGGAATTGTTCTGCCAGTCCTCGGCCCGCAAAAGCTTGACGCCGATCGCACCGGCCGCGAACACAATGCTTGCGTCCTTGACCGCCTTCGCGCGCGCCGCATCGTCCGTAGCCTCAACGGCCTTCACCTTGACGCCGAAACGCGACTCGATTGCCTTCGCGGCATTGTCGGCGCGGCCTTGCTCACGCGAAGTGAGACTGACCTCCGCGCCCTCTTGGCCGAGAAATGCGGCTGCGCGCATACCGACGGGTCCGGTGCCTGCGAGCACAACGGCTTTCTTGCCCTTCAGCTTGCCGGCCTTCTCAAGAAGTGCGACGCCTGCCGCGGCCGTGGTGTTGGAGCCGTTGGAGTCGAGCATGGCCGAGACGCGGAAGGGGCCGAAGAATTTCTTCTTCACCGCCCCAAACAGGGTCTCGCCCTTGGCCATATCGCCGCCACCGACAAAGATCGCGGTATTCTGCTTGTCCTTGCCTCCGCGGGTGAAAATGGTGCCATCGACCAGCGCGCCGACATTGTCCGGCGTGACGTTCGCGTAGCCCGCGACGTGATCCGCGCCGCCGTCATACGCGACGACGGTGTCGAACACGCTTGCGTAGGGATCCGTATCGAGCAGGAACAGGAGCTTCTTCATCCGCCCTACTCCGACACGACATTTTGCGGCTTGCCCGCGACGAATGCCTCGACATTGTCTATGAGCTGATCGGCGAGAAACTGCATCGCCTCGATGCTTGCCCAGGCGACGTGCGGGGTGACGATCAGATTGGGAGACTTCAGATCGAGGAGGATGTTGCCCTCCTTCGGAGGCTCGTTCGTGAGCACGTCGAACCCCGCGCCGGCGATGGTTCCGTTCTGCAAGGCTTCGGCGAGCGCCGCCTCGTCCACGAGACCGCCCCGCGCCGTGTTGATCAGGATGGCGGTCGGCTTCATCATTTTGAACTGCTTCGCGCCGATCATGTTCTTGGTGTCCGGCGTAAGGGGCACGTGCAGCGAGATGACGTCGCTCTCCTTCAGGATCGTGTCGAAATCGACGAGCCCGGGCTGCGGAAACACGTCGTAGGGAAGGACCTTCATACCGAGGCCTGCGGCGCGCTTTCCGAGCGCCTTGCCGATCGCGCCGTAGCCCACGATGCCCATCGTCGAACCGGCGATGTCGCGGATCGGATGATCGAAGAAGCAGAACTGCTGCGACTTATTCCAGCGGCCGTTGCGCACGTCCTCGACATAGGCAGGCAGGTTGCGCCGGAGCGCGAACATCAGCGCGAGGACATGCTCGGGCACCGTATTGAAAGCGTAGTTGCGGATATTGACGACCGCGATGCCGTTCTCTTTGCAATACGACTTGTCGACGACGTCCGTGCCGGTCGCCGCGACAGCGATCAGCTTGAGCTGCGGGAGCTGCTTCAGGACCTCGCCGCGCATCGGCACCTTGTTGATGATGGCGATGGTCGCGTCCTTCAGCCGATCGACGATCTCCTCGGGCGTCCAGGTCGACTGGTATTCCTTGTAGGCATGCGGAAAGTCCGGCTTGCGCACCTCTGCGTCGACCGACTCCCGATCGAGGAACACGATCGAGTGCTGCATGCGGGCGGCCTCACTGGGCATGCGCGACGCTTTCTTTCTTGGCGCGCTCGGACCCGGCGGCTCGGCCGTCCTTCTTCTGCGTCGCCTTGCGGAAGAATTCCTGCGCCGCGCCGACGCCACTGCCCGGCTTCACGTCCATGCCGGCATCGTTCATCGCCATTTCCGCACCGGAAATAGCGCCGAGCAGCATGAGTTCGTTGAGATCGCCGAGATGTCCGATGCGGAACAGCTTGCCCGCGACCTTCGACAGACCAGCGCCGAGTGCGAGGTTGTAGCGGCGGAACGCGATGTCGATGACGTCAGCGCCGTTGAAGCCTTCCGGCACCATGATCGCGCTGACCGTGTTCGACTGCCACTTCTTCTCCTTGGCGCAGAGCTTGAGCCCCCAAGCGTCGATGGCAGCGCGCGCTCCGTCGGCCAGATGCTGATGCCGCGCAAAGACGTTGTCGAGGCCTTCCTCGAACAGGCGGTCCAGCGCACCGCGCAGGCCGTAGAGCAGATTGAGGGGCGGCGTGTAGGGGAAATAGCCGGTTGCGTTCGCCTTGATATGGTCTTCGAAGTCGAAATAGCAGCGCTTACATTCGGCGCTCTTGCGCAGCGCGAGCGCCTTCGGGCTCACGCAGACGATCCCGAGCCCGGCCGGCAGCATCAGCCCCTTTTGCGACCCGCAGACAGCTGCGTCGACGCGCCACTCATCCATGCGGAAATCGATCGACGCGATCGAGCTGACACCGTCGACGAACAGGAGCGCCGGATGTTTTGCCGCATCCATGGCCTTGCGAACGGCCCCGATGTCGCTGGTTACGCCGGTCGCCGTCTCGTTCTGGACCACCATGACGGCTTTGATCTTGTGGTCCTTATCCTTGCGGAGCTCTTCCTCGATCTTCTCCGGATGAGCGCCCGTGCCCCACTCCTCCTCCTGAATGATGACATCGAGCCCGTGACGCTGGGCGAGGTCGATCCAAAGGTGACTGAATTGGCCGAAGCGCGCGGACAGAACTTTATCGCCCGGGGAGAGCGTATTGGTCAGCGTGGCTTCCCAGGCGCCGGTTCCGCTCGAAGGAAAGAGAAAGACCTGCCCCTCTTTGGACTTGAAGACTTTCTTGCTGTCTTCGAACAGCGGAAGCGTAAGTTCAGGGAATTTCGGAGAACGATGGTCCTCCATGGCAACGATCATGGCGCGCTGCACGCTGTCCGGTATGTTCGTCGGGCCCGGCACAAAAAGAAAATTGCGCCCTGCGGTGAATGCTCCGGCCATGTGTTCCTCCACTATTCGGTATTATTTGTTCGATCCGACTTATCGCGGACTCTTCAGTGGACGGAGCTATCGATGTCCGCCCCGCTCCTACAAAAGTTCTATAGGAGTTAGAATAAACCTGTGATGCGGCCGTCTGCCGCAAGTTCGATATTGTTGGCCGCAGGCACCTTCGGTAAGCCCGGCATGGTCATGATGTCGCCGCAGATCACGACAGCAAACTCAGCGCCGGCCGAGAGCCTGACCTCGCGGATCGCGATCGTGAATCCGCTAGGCGCGCCCTTGGCATCGGGGTTCGTGCTGAAGCTGTATTGCGTCTTGGCGAAGCAAACCGGGATATTCCCGAAGCCCTGCTTTTCGATCTCGGCAAACCGGTCGCGAATGCTCTTGTCGGCGACGATGTCGGTCGCGCCGTAGATTTCCTGCGCGACCTTCCGGGCCTTGTCCAGGAGCGGCATATCGTCCGGATAGAGCGGCTTGAACTCCGAGGGCGTCTTCCCGATGGTCTGGACGACCGACCGAGCGAGGTCAGTCGCGCCCTCGCCGCCGAGCGCCCAGTGGTCGGCTACGACACAGTCGACGCCGAGCTTGCCGCAACGTTCCTCGATCAGCGCCATCTCGGCCTGGGTGTCGCTGGAGAAGCGATTGATGGCGACAACGACCGGAACACCAAATCTTCTCAGGTTCTCCACGTGCCGCTCGAGATTGACCAGGCCCTTCTCGAGGGCCTCCACATTCTCGGTCTTGAGCTCGTCCTTGGCCAGCCCGCCATGCATCTTCAGTGCACGGATGGTCGCGACGAGTACGGCGCAGTCCGGCTTCAGGCCTGCCTTGCGGCATTTTATGTCGAAGAACTTTTCCGCTCCGAGATCCGCGCCGAAGCCGGCTTCGGTGATCACGTAATCCGCGAGCTTGAGCGCTGCTTTGGTGGCAATCACCGAATTGCAGCCATGAGCGATGTTGGCGAACGGACCGCCATGGATGAAGGCGGGGTTGTTCTCGAGCGTCTGCACGAGATTTGGCGCCAGCGCATCCTTGAGCAAGGCCGCCATGGAGCCCGCGGCGGAAAGGTCCTGCGCGGTGACGGGCTTCTTGTCGCGCGTCTGGCCAACCTGGATCTGGCCGAGTCGCCGCTGCAGATCCGCGAGGTCTGTCGCGAGGCAGAAGATCGCCATGACCTCCGACGCCACGGTGATGTCGAAACCCGCCTCACGCGGGAAGCCGTTGGTGGCGCCGCCGAGCGACGAGACGATCGAACGGAGCGCGCGGTCGTTCATGTCGACGGCGCGGCGCCAAGTAATCCGGCGCACGTCGATATCGAGCTTGTTGCCCCAATAAACATGGTTGTCGATCATTGCCGCGAGCAGATTGTTGGCCGCGCCGATGGCGTGGAAGTCGCCGGTAAAGTGGAGGTTGATGTCCTCCATCGGCACGACCTGCGCGTAACCGCCGCCTGCCGCGCCGCCCTTCATGCCGAAACACGGCCCGAGCGATGGCTCGCGGACGCAGATCATGGCCTTCTCGCCGATCGCGTTCAGGGCATCGCCGAGACCCACAGTGGTCGTGGTCTTCCCCTCGCCGGCTGCCGTCGGCGTGATGGCGGTGACCAGGATCAGCTTGCCGTCGGGGCGCTCCTTCAGCGTGTCGATGAAGTCGAGCGAGACCTTGGCTTTGTAGTGGCCGTACGGGATGAGATGTTCGGGCGGAATGTCGAGTTTTTCAGCCGCTACGTCGAGGATCGGCCGCATCGTAGCGGCCTGGCTGATCTCAATGTCGGACTTTGGGTTTTTGTGCTGTTCGTCTGAAGGTTTGGCGGTCTTTTTGGCGCCATCACGCGCTTGAACTGACATTGGCCCCCAACTCGCTGCCCACTGAATCGGCGTTCGTGCAATCGGAACAGGCAGCGTAATTCATTCCATTACCGTTTTGCAATCATCTACGACTTTGGGCTTATTGACGCAGGCTGCGGCGGCTGACCGGCGTACGAATTTGCAGGCTATGCCGTATTGCGCGTCTTATAGGGTTCGACATCAATCTCATCCGCACGCGCGCGAACGGCGCAACCATCATGCCAGACCTGCATCCGCAGCAGCATGTCCATGTCAACGCCGAAAGCCTTTTCGATCCGAAGCGCCATTTCAGCTGATAGGGCCGCCTTCCCATTGACGAAATCGGACAGCGTGGCCCGTCGCACATGCAGGATTTCGGATGCGCGAGTGATGGAAAGCTTGAACGGCTCCAGCACCTCGTCCCGGACGAAGGCCCCGGGATGCGGCGGGATCATGCCAACTTTGATTTGAGCGTCAGGCATCAATGATAATCCTCCAGATCGAGGTGGGCGATCTCGCCGTCTGTGATCTCGAATGTGATCCGCCAATTCCCGGACACAGAAATGCTCCAGACACTGGCACGATTTCCTGAGAGCCGATGGATTCGCCAGCCGGGCAAACCGGAGACGCCATCCAAATCGGAAGCGGAGATTAGCACCGCGATGATGTTGCGGACTCGTCTGACGAGATCCCGCTTGATCGCACTGTCATCGTCACGCTCGACCAATCGCCTCAAGCCGCGATGCCGGATGCTCCGTATTCTCATCAAGTCCACCGTACGGCATGACCGGACAGGTTGCAAGCCGGTGAGCGAAATGCGGGTGGTAGCGGAGGACCGTTTTAGGGTCGGGACTCATTCACACCCAGAACGCGACGATAGCGGCGAGCGCAACGGCTGAGAGGAAGTTGGCGGCGAGCTTGTCGTAGCGGGTGGCGATCCGGCGGAAGTCCTTCAACCGGCAGAACGC
>JBKJVQ010000003.1:0-8404 GCA_046717125.1 Methyloligellaceae bacterium | reverse complement strand
CCGCGACGCCGCGCACATTCGCTTGACCGCCGAGCTTGCCCTCGGTGCCCACTTCGCGCGCCACGCGCGACACTTCCGAAGCGAACGAGTTGAGCTGATCCACCATGACGTTGACGGTGTTCTTCAGTTCAAGGATTTCGCCCTTCACGTCGACGGTGATCTTCTTCGACAGGTCGCCGTTGGCGACGGCGGTCGTCACCTCGGCTATGTTACGCACCTGGCCGGTCAGATTCGCGGCCATGGCGTTCACGTTGTCGGTCAAATCTTTCCACGTGCCGGCGACGCCTTTCACCTTGGCCTGACCGCCGAGCTTGCCTTCGGTGCCCACCTCGCGCGCGACGCGCGTCACTTCCGAGGCGAACGAGCCGAGCTGGCCCACCATCGTGTTCACGACCTTGCCGATACGCAGAAACTCGCCGCGGAGCTGCCGCCCCTCGATTTCGAGATTCATCGTCTGGGAAAGATCGCCGCGCGCCACGGCGCCGATCACGCGCGCCATTTCGGCCGTTGGCTGAACCGTATCGCCGATCAGAGTGTTGACGGCATCGACGCTGGCGGCCCACGAACCGGTTGCATTGGGCAGCTTCGCGCGATGCCCGATCTTGCCTTCCTTGCCCACCATGTCGCCGAGCCGCTGGAACTCGCGCGTCATCCGCTCGTTCTGCTCGACCACCTCGTTGAAGGCGTCCGCGATCTCCCCCTCAATGCCGGACAGGTTGATCGGCAACCGTACGGAAAAATCGCCGTTCCGAAATGCGCGCAACGCGGCGAGCAGGTGATGGTTGTCGAGTTCGTGCGGAAGGGTCGCTAGTTTTTGCATGGAATGCTCTCAATCGGGACACGGAGCAAGAATCGCGCGTGCAGGAGGCAAGCTGACGCGGCATTGCAGCAAGATCGTGGTGAAATAAGGCAGGAGGAAGAACAAAGTGCAAGTGTTGGCGCGCGTGCCAACTGCTTTAGGAAATGTGGCGGCCATATTGGCCAAAGACTGAGTCCTCCCCGGTCGACGGGCCCCAAACGCACAAGAAGGACTTTTGTTCCCACTAAATTTTGCTGAACTGCACATTTTGTCGGCGCCTGTGCGATTGCGAAATGAGATCGGTCTGCTAGTCTCCCGGACATTCAACCGTCCGTGATCGAATCATGAAGCCGATTTGAAGCATCAAGACGAAGTCCTCGCTTTTGTCCAATCGTCGATCAAATCGGTGTGGGCGCTGGAGTTGCTGCTGTTCCTGAGACGCGATCCGGGGCGCGGATGGCGGTCGGACGACCTTGTCCGCGAGCTGCGCGGCAGCGAAACCATCATCAACGAGACCGTCGCCCAGCTCCAGTCCGCCGGGCTCGTGACGCTCGAAGATGATGTTTATAAATATCAGCCTGCGTCATCCGATATCGACCGGATGGTCGGTCAGGTCGATGATCTCTACAAAGAAAAGCCGATTTCGGTGATGAAGGCGATCATGACTGCGCCCAACGACAAGCTGCGCGTGTTCTCCGAAGCGTTCAAGCTGAAGGACTGACGGGTGATGTCGTCGATCGCGCCGGTCGTTTATGTCTTGTGTTTTCTCGCAAGCGCGTCGTGCGGCTGGCTGCTGGTACGAAGCTACCTGATTAACCGCTCTCCGTTTCTGCTCTGGAGCGCCGCCTGCTTTGTATTGCTGGCACTGAACAATTTCTTTGTAGTGACGGATATTTTGCTGTTCACCGACTATGACTTCGGCGTCTGGCGTACACTGACCCATCTCTCTGCCGTCGCGACAATGCTTTACGGCCTCGTCTGGGAACTCGACTAAGAGGAGCTGCGCCGTGTCGCCCACGCTGATGGCGTTTTTTTCCGGCTTGATCACGATGGGGTTCGCCATTGCCGGGCTCTTCTTCTTCCGGTTCTGGAGGCGAACCGGCGACGTGCTGTTCGCCGCGTTCGGCCTGTCCTTTTGGCTGTTTGCGCTGAATCAGACGCTCCTGACCCTGTCAGGCATCCCGCGCGAGGAGCAGAGCTGGATCTATTTCATTCGTCTGGCCGGTTTCGCGGTCCTGATCGTCGCGATTGTGGGCAAGAACTGGAACAGGCCGAATTTGCGCTCGACCCCCGAATAGGCGAGCTGCGAGCGGGAAAAATAGCGGGATTGGCGCTACGTTGCGTCATCCGAGTATTGCGCGATGTCTGCTTCCGCCACCCGCCTCCCACCGACATTCGTTTCGTCCGTGCTCGACGCGCCGTACGCTGAGGACGACGTCGCCGTCGCGCGCCGGCTGCTTTCCGCCGTCTGGCTTGCGCCCGAGCGTGAGCAAAGGATCGATGCCCGCGCCCGCGACCTGATTGCGGCCATCCGAGCAGGGGGGTCCGGCTTCGGCGGCGTCGAGGACATGCTGCGCGAGTACGCGATCTCGACCAGGGAGGGTCTCGCCCTCATGGTCCTGGCGGAATCGCTGCTGCGCGTGCCGGACGCCGCCACCGCCGACCGCCTGATCGAGGACAAGCTGGAGCAGGGCGACTTCGCGCACCATGAGGGCAGGTCGGACGCTTTATTGGTCAGCGCCTCGGCCTGGGCGCTCGGCGTCACAGCCCGGCTGATCCAGCCCGGCGAGACGCCGGAAGGCATCCTGCGCCAGATGGCCAAACGGCTTGGCGCGCCGGCGATACGCGCCGCGACCCGCCAGGCCATGCGCGTAATGGGCAATCATTTCGTGTTCGGCCAGACCATCGGAGAGGCCCTGGAGCGCGCCCGGTCGGACAACGGACATCTCTCCCGATACTCATTCGACATGCTGGGCGAGGGTGCCCGCACCTCCGCGGACGCCCGTACGTATTGCGAAAGCTACAGCGCGGCGATCGACGCGATAGGCCGCGCCGCAGGAGACGCTCCACCTCCCGATCGGCCCGGCATCTCCGTCAAGCTCTCGGCCCTGCATCCCCGCTACGAAGCCGTCAGCCGGCAGAGGGTTTTAACCGAGCTTGTCCCGCGCGTCGCCGAGCTTGCGGCCAAGGCGAAGGCCTTCGACCTCCATTTCACGGTCGACGCTGAGGAGGCGGATCGGCTCGAACTGTCTCTCGAAGTGATCGGCGCGGTCTTCGCCGGGGATGCCCTCGCAGGCTGGTCCGGGTTCGGCCTCGCCGTGCAGGCCTATCAGAAGCGGGCGCAGGCGGTGATCGCGTGGGCGGCAAACCTCGCCGTGCGCTGCAACCGCCCGATGACGGTGAGGCTCGTCAAGGGCGCCTATTGGGATACCGAAATCAAGCGCGCGCAGGAGCGAGGTCTTGCAGACTATCCCGTCTTCACCCGCAAGGCGATGACCGACCTCAACTATCTCGCCTCCGCCGAACAGTTGCTGCGCGCGCGCCCACACCTCTATCCGCAGTTCGCCACGCACAACGCGCTCACCGTCGCCGAGATCGTCGAGCGCGCGGGCAGCGACAGCGAGGGGAACCGAAGCTATGAGTTCCAGCGCCTGCACGGCATGGGCGAGGCGCTTTACGAGAGGCTGATCGAATCGAGGCCCGACATCGCCTGCCGCACCTATGCGCCGGTCGGCGGCCACCGCGAGCTGCTCGCCTATCTGGTGCGGCGGCTGCTGGAAAACGGGGCCAACTCGTCCTTCGTGTCCGCCGCTGCCGACCCGGACGTGCCGGTCGAGCAACTCCTGCGTCGCCCCTCTTCGCTGGTCGGTTCGCCTGAAGCAGCGCGTCACTCGAAGCTGCCTTTGCCCCGCGACCTCTACGGCCCTGCACGATTGAACTCGCGCGGCGTCGAGTTCGGAGATCGCGCTTCGCTCGATGCGCTCTTGGCGGAAGTGCGGCGCGGCGGAGAGGTCGGCCCGTTCGAGGCCCGGCCGTTGCTGGATGGCCGGCCGCAACCGGGTCATGTGCGATCGGTCTTAAGCCCGATCGACGGCCAAGTCGTTGGCGCTGTCATCGAGGCAGGATCCGAGATCGCCGATACAGCGATGGAAGCCGCGCGACGCGGTTTTGCGGATTGGAGCAGCCGGCCCTCAGAGGAGCGCGCCGCCACTTTGGAGCGCGCGGCGGACCTTATCGAGGAGCGGCGCGGCCAGTTCCTGCATCTCCTCCAGGCGGAAGGCGGCAAGACGCTCGACGACGCCCTCTCAGAGCTGCGCGAGGCGGTCGACTACTGCCGATATTACGCTTCCGAGGGCCGCGTTCTGTTCGGCAGCCGCCGGCTCATGCCGGGGCCGACAGGCGAGTCGAACGTGCTGCGCCTGCGCGGCCGCGGCGTGTTCGTTGCGATCTCACCATGGAATTTCCCGCTCGCCATCTTTCTTGGTCAGATCACGGCCGCGCTGATGGCTGGCAATACCGTGGTGGCCAAGCCCGCAGAGCAGACGCCGCTCGTGGCGGCCGAGGCCACGCGTCTGCTGCACGAGGCCGGCGTGCCGGAAACCGCGCTCCAGTTCGCGCCGGGCGACGGCAGTGTCGGGGCGGCGCTCGTGGTGCACCCGGATGTTGCGGGCGTCGTCTTCACCGGTTCGACTGAAGTCGCCCGTCTCATCAACCGCGCTCTCGCCGCCAAAGACGGCCCGATCGTGCCGTTGATCGCGGAGACCGGCGGCATCAACGCCATGATCGTCGACGCGACGGCGCTTCCAGAGCAGGTCGCGGACGACGTCGTCGCCTCCGCCTTCCGCTCGGCCGGTCAGCGCTGCTCGGCGCTACGCTTGGCTCTCGTACAGGAGGACGTCGCGGACCGCATGATCGCCATGATGGTGGGAGCGGCGCGGGAACTAAAGATCGGCGACCCGCGCGACGCCGCGACCCATATCGGGCCGGTGATCGACCGGGAGGCCAAAGCACGGCTCGACGTGCACATCGAGGCCATGACGCGCTCCGCTACCGTGGCCTATGCCGGGCATGCGCCGGACGACGGCCTCTATGTCGCGCCGCATATTTTCGAACTCGATCGGCCCGAGGTTCTGGCGGAGGAAGTGTTCGGCCCCATCCTTCACGTCGTGCGGTACCGCGCCGAAGATTTCGACACGATGGTTAGTGCTATCGCCGATACCGGCTACGGCCTGACGCTTGGCATCCACTCCCGCATCGACGACACGGTCGAGCGGGTCATCGCGCGGCTCCCTGTCGGCAATGTCTACGTCAACCGCAACATGATTGGCGCTGTCGTCGGCGTGCAGCCCTTCGGCGGTCACGGTCTTTCGGGCACCGGCCCAAAGGCGGGCGGGCCGCACTATCTGCATCGCTTCGCCGCCGAGCAGACCGTCACAGTCAACACCGCCGCTTCGGGCGGCGACGCGGAGCTGATTGCGATGGGCGGCGCCAACGAACAAAGCGCCTGAGCGGTTAAATCCGTATACTGCGCAGCCGCAGCGCGTTGCCGATCACGCTCACGGAGGATAGCGCCATCGCCGCAGCGGCAATCATCGGCGAGAGCAGAACGCCGAAAACCGGATACAGCACGCCGGCCGCAACCGGCACGCCCGCCGCGTTGTAGACGAAGGCGAAAAACAGATTCTGGCGGATGTTGCGCATCGTGGCTTGCGAGAGAAGGCGCGCCCGCACGATCCCGGTCAGATCGCCCCTGACCAGCGTCACGCCCGCGCTCTCGATTGCGACGTCCGTGCCCGTCCCCATCGCAATGCCGACATCGGCCGCCGCGAGCGCCGGCGCATCGTTGACCCCGTCGCCCGCCATCGCGACCACCCGCCCTTCCGAGCGCAGGCGTTCGACCGCCTTGGCCTTGTCTTCAGGAAGAACCTCCGCCTCCACATCTTCAATGCCGAGGTGGCGCGCGACCGCCCGTGCCGTGGTGGCGTTGTCGCCGGTCAGCAGCACGATCCTGATGCCGGCTTCCTTCAGGGCCGCAACCGCCTCGCGCGCCGTCGCCTTGACCGGATCGGCTATGCCGATCACGCCGGCCAGCTCGCCATCCACGCCGACGTAAATCGCGGTTGCGCCCTCCTCACGCAGAAGCTCGGCTTCCCCGTCGAGTTCCCCTGTGGAGATACCCGCTTCCGCCATGATGCGCCGGTTGCCGATCACAACCCGGCTTCCGTCAACGCGCCCGGTGACGCCTTTGCCGGAGGGGGCGTCGAAATCGCGCGCCTCGCCGAGTGCGCCGCCGCGCTCAGCCGCCAACTCGACAATGGGGCGCGCCAGCGGATGCTCGCTCGCCTTCTCGAGCGTCGCGGCCAAACGGATGAGATCCGCCTCGCCCATCTCTTTCGCCGGGCGAATCGCCACAACCGTCGGCCGACCCTCCGTCAGGGTGCCGGTCTTGTCGACGACGAGCGTGTCGACCTTCTCGAGCCGCTCCAGCGCCTCGGCGTCCCGGATCAACACGCCCGCCTGCGCGCCGCGGCCGACGCCCACCATCACCGACATGGGCGTCGCGAGGCCGAGGGCGCAGGGGCAGGCGATGATGAGGACCGACACTGCGGCGATCAGGGCGAAGGTGAGACGCGGCTCCGGCCCGAAGATCGACCAGGCGATGAAGGCGAGGGCTGCGACGCCGATCACCAGCGGCACGAACCAGCCGGCGACCTGATCGGCAAGGCGCTGGATCGGCGCGCGGCTCCGCTGCGCCTGCGCCACCATCTGCACGATGCGGGCGAGCATGGTCTCGCTTCCGATTTTGTCGGCGCGCATGATGAAGCCGCCGGTCTGGTTCACCGTGCCGCCGATCACGGCCGCGCCTTGAGCCTTCGCGACCGGCATCGATTCGCCCGTCACCATCGACTCGTCGACCGCGCTCTTGCCCTCGATGACCGCGCCGTCGACCGGCACCCGCTCGCCGGGCCTGACGCGCAGCCGGTCGCCGGGATGCACCTCCGCGAGGTCGACATCTTCCTCGACTCCATCCTCGCGAAAACGCCGCGCGGTCTTGGGCGTGAGATCGAGCAGCGCACGGATCGCGCCGCTCGTTTCCGCCCGCGCGCGCAGCTCCAGCACCTGCCCGAGCAGCACCAGCACTGTGATCACCGCGGCTGCCTCGAAATACACGCCGACCGCGCCGCCCGCATCGCGCAAAGCGGGCGGAAACAGCCCGGGAGCGATGGTTGCGATTACGCTGTAGACCCAGGCGATGCCTGTGCCGAGCGCGATCAGGGTGAACATGTTGAGGTTGCGCGTGACGACCGATTGCCAGCCGCGGACAAAAAACGGCCGGCCCGCCCACAGCACGACCGGCGTTGCGAACAGAAGCTGCAGCCAGTTCGATGTCTGCTGGCCGATCCATGACGACAGGCCGGTCAGGTGTCCGCCCATCTCGAGGATCAGGACGGGAAGGGCCAGGAGAACGCCGACCCGAAACCGCCGCCGCATGTCGAGGAGCTCTTCGTTCGGCTGCTCGTCGGCGCTGACAAGCTCGGGCTCGAGCGCCATGCCGCAGATCGGACAGGAGCCGGGTCCCTCTCGCCGGATTTCCGGGTGCATAGGGCAGGTGTAGATGGCGCCTTCCGGTACTGGCTCCGCGTCCGTCGCCAGCGCGGGATCGAGATAACGCTGCGGCTCGCTTTCGAACTTCGTGCGGCATCCCGCCGAGCAGAAATGCCAGGTCCGGCCCCCGAATTCGGCCCGGTGTGGCGTCGTATGCGGGTCGACCGACATGCCGCAAACCGGATCTGTCACGCGGTGATCGTGTGTCCCAGCATCGTGATCGGCGGCATGGGCATGGCCATGGTGGACATCGCCGTCCGGTCCTCCATGTCCACCGGACCCGTGCTGCTTATCTTTTTCCATCGCAGAACCGCCCCGGCAGGGGATGACGGCAGGGGTCATTCGGCCTATTTCCACGCCTTCATCTGCGCGATCTCTTTCTCCTGACTCGCGATGATCGATTTGGCGAGCGCAAGAAGCTCCGGATCCTTACCGTACTCGAGCTGCACCTTCGCCATGTCGACCGCCCCCTGATGGTGGGGGATCATCATGGTCACGAAGTCCCTGTCGGCATCGCCGGTCGGCTTGATGTCCATGTCCTTCATCATCTTCATATGCGCATCCATCATGGCCTTCTCGTAACCGGTCTGGGCGCCGGCCTCTTCCGGCTTCATCGCGCCGTGGTCATGCGCTTCCTGCGCAATGGCGAAGAGCGGCAGCGCCGCAAACCCGGCGATGGCGGCAAACCTGATCAAGGAATTCATCTGGCACTCCTGTAGCGGCCCTCTTCATTGAGAACCGCATCTGGGCCGAGAAAGTTCTAGTCCTTGATGAAGCGGGCGTTCATGCCGTGGCCGGCGATCTTCGACGTGAGTGCGATCTTCGCTCCCTTCGCCAGAGGCGCATCAAGCTTGCCGACGAGCCTGTTTGGATCGGCTGGCGTGAGATTGACGATCGTGGTCTTGCCGTCCGCCTGGATCACAGCGCGGCCGGAAGCCCCCTTGGTCGGCTCCGGACCGCCGTCATGGTCGGAGAAATAGAACGTCAGCTCGCTTTGGC
>JBKJVQ010000002.1:0-5813 GCA_046717125.1 Methyloligellaceae bacterium | reverse complement strand
CGTTCATGCAGGTCGCGCGGGGCTACATGACTTCGCTCGCGCGTTTCGGGCGCAAATTCGTGATCGAAATCTCGGGCGGGATGCCGGGCAGGGCGGCTGCACGGTAGCCCATCCTGTCGCGCAAGGTTTCCGCGCTGCCGATCAAAACCTGCGGATCAGGCGCTCGAGATAATCGAGTTCGAGGTTTGGCCTGTTAGGGTCGCCGAGGCGGCGCCGGACTTCGTCAAGAATCTCGCGGGCGCGCTGGACATCGATCTCATCGGGCACTTTGACCGATAGGCCAAGGTCTGGGCCTTCGCTGCGTTCGGGACGGCCGAGCGGATCGCGCATGCCGTTGCGGCCGGGCCCCCGCTGCCCCTGTTTTTGGCCTTGCTGACCCTGCTGCTGGCCTTGCGTCATCTGGTCAGCCATGGATTGCGCGCCCTGACGCAGCCGATCGAGCGCCAAGGTCTGCTGATCAGTCGCGCGTTCGAGGTTTTTCTCGCCGATCGCGCCCTGAGCGTCACCCATGGCCGCGTTGGCGCCGTCCAGTTCCCCGGGCGGCTGGCCGCCCGTGCCGCGCATCTGCTCCATCATGTCCTGCAGGCGCTGCTGCAACCCGGCCTGGCGCTTCCCGAGCTCGCTCTGGGAGCCGGGGCTGCGTCCACCCTGACCGCCTTTCTGCCCCTGTCCCTGCTGACCCTTACCTTGCTTACCTTGCTTACCTTGCTGCGCCTGCTTGCCCTGTTGACGTTGCTTGCCTTCGCCCTGTTGGCCCTGCTCGCCAAATTGCGGCATGCCGAACTGGCCAAACGGGCTGTCCTGACCCATGAAGCCTTCCATACCCATGGGATCGCCATGCTCGCCGTCCGGGTTGAACTGCATGTCCGACTGCTGCTCGCCCTGCTGGCCCTCCCCTCCCGGCGGCTGCGGCTCCTGGCGGCGCGCCTCGAACGTGTCGTCGAGCAGCTTCTGCTGCTCGCGGATCATGTCCTGCAGCTCCTTCATGGACTTGGCCATCTGCTGCTGTTCGGCGTTCTGCGCCATGTTCCCGTTCTGAAGGCGCTCCAGCACGTCCTTCATCTCGCTCAGCATGCGCTCCGCCAAGTCCTTGGCACCGCTCTTGGCGAGCTGCTCGATAGAGTCCAGCAGCTTGTCGAGGTCCTGTTGCGAGACGGTCTCGTCACCGGTCTCCGACTGGGGCTGGTTCTGCGGATCGCCGCTGCGATTGGCCTGTTGCTGCTGAAGCTGCTTCAAAAATTCCGACATGGCTTGGCGCAGTTCATCGACCAGCTTTTCGATTTCGGCGTCGGACGCGTTGTTCTTCAGGGCGTCCATCAGACGCTCCTGCGCTTCGCGCATATTCTTTTCGGCCTCGGGGAGGTCGCCGTCCTCGATCTTCAGCGCGAGCTGCCAGAGTTCGTCGACCACACTGCGTTTTGCGTCGGTCGACGGATCATGGCGCAGCCGCCAATGAAGCGCGCGCAAAGCTAGATAAATGCCGGCGTCGCTAAGCTGCTCCTCCGCCGCACGCCCGATCTTGTCGAGTTCGTCGGCGACCCGTTGGCTCATGTCGAGTTCGAGCACGAGGTCGCGGCGCTGCGCGACCAGCGCCTTGGCCAGCGGCTTGGTGAACACGCGCTCGGGAAGGATGAATTCGTGCGGCTCGCTCTCGCCCCGCTGACCGGCATGATCGCGCGCCGACAGCGTCATCTTCACCTTCAATCCCGCCCAGGGATGCGAAGTCAGATCTTTCGTCGCATGCCCCTCGACGAACTCGGACTTGGAGCGGGGCAGCGTTATCGGAATCGACGGCGGCTCGACCAGCGACGCATCGCCGAGCTTCGTCTTGTCCGCCTTTTCGTCCGTGAGCGCGAAGCGCGCATCAGCTTGGACGACGCCGTAATCGTCTTCCGCCGCGTAGCCGAAACGCACCGCCGCGCGCGGCGTCTGCGTCGGCATTTCGCTCAAGGCGATGCGCGGCGGCTGGTCGTCGACGATCGAGAAGCTCCATTTCGCGAGCGCCGCGCCATCCGATTCCAGTTCGAGCGTCACGGGATTTTCGAGCGTCTGCTCGAATTCAACCGGAACCCCTTCGTCTGCTTTCGGTGCATCGCCTTTGGGGGTCAGCCCATGGACGCCGCCCTTGCTGTCGATCCTGCGCAGAGAGACGGGTCGGCCGTCGGGCGACAGCGCGCGCAGCACGAGTACGCTGTTCTCGGGAACGGCCAAGGGTAGAGAAGGCTCGGCCTTCTGCTCGGGGACGGATCCGCTCGCAAGCACGATCGGCGGCTTGCCGGTATAGGCGGGCGGCGTCACCCAGGCGTCGACCCTGAGGGGCGCCGCCGAAGCGATCGATTGAGGCATAAGCGCCGCGCGCAGTCGGTCGAGGCCGCTGCCTCCCGTGGCCAGGACCGCGACGAGAAGGACGAGCGCGAGACCGATACGCAAGGCGTAAGGGTCCGCGCGATCGTTGCGGGGTTTCGGCCAGCCGGGCTTGAGACGGGCGAACAGGGACGCGAGGCGCGACCGGTGCGCATCCCACAGGGCGCGGCCTTCGCGCGTCGCGCTTTCGCCCAGAGTGTCGTTGTACGAGGTGGCGGGCCGGTGCTTCAGCCCCGCGTCGCGTTCCAGACGCCGCAACGCCTGCTCGCGTCCGGGATAGCGCAACTGGAGAAAGCCACGGCATGAGATTACCAGCGCGAGCGCGAACAAGACGAGCGCGAACAGATGCAGCCAGCCGGGCATCAGGGCGAAGACGCCAAGCAGTGAAAGCGC
Organism: Methyloligellaceae bacterium; assembly: GCA_046717125.1. Taxonomy (GTDB): domain Bacteria; phylum Pseudomonadota; class Alphaproteobacteria; order Rhizobiales; family Methyloligellaceae; genus JBKJVQ01. The sequence goes on along the minus strand of JBKJVQ010000002.1, from coordinate 3,056 downwards.
GACGAACAGGCCTACCGTCACCAGCGGCCAGAGCAGCGCTTCCCAGACCCGCTCGGCGAAAATCGACAGACGCGCGCTCCGGACCTTGCGCGTCAGCACACCATCCTGCGGCGTTCCAGTTTCGGGTTCGTTCTCGGGAAAACTCATTTGGGTCGAGCCTATCACAACGACTTCGAGCGTCACGATTCAAACGCCGCGGCCGATCAATTCGGCGCGAGTTTGCTTACGATCCAGCCATCCAGTCCGGCAGGCGCTCGCCGGCGAGCATCGCCTCATAATCCGGCCGTGTGCGGACCAGCGCCCAGCGCGCGCCGTCTACCAGAATCTCGGGCACGAGCGGCCGCGAATTATATTGGGATGCGAGCACCGCGCCGTAAGCCCCGGCCGTCATGATGGCGACGAGGTCGCCTTCGCGGAAGTCAGGCAGGTCGCGGCCTTGCGCGAAATAGTCGCCGGTCTCGCAGACCGGGCCGACCAGATCTGCGGTGATGCGCGGGCCGGACAGCTTCGCCTCCTCGCAAGGGCGGATTTCGTGCCAGGCGTCGTAGAGGGTCGGGCGGATCAGATCGTTCATCGCCGCATCGACAATGACGAAGTTCCGGGCCGCGCCGTGCTTCACCGAGATCACGCGCGTAACGAGCACGCCCGCATTGCCGGCGATAAGGCGGCCCGGCTCGAACAGGAGCCGCACATCGAGGTCGCCGACCGCCGATGTGACGATCGACGCGTAATCGGCCGGCAAGGGCGGTGCGCCTTCCGAGTCGCGGTAGGGGATGCCAAGACCGCCGCCGAGATTGACGAAATCGATGGCGATACCGTCTTCGCGTAATGCGCCGATCAGCTCACGCAACAGCGCAAAAGCGCGGCGGAACGGATCGAGCGCGGTGATCTGGCTGCCGATATGCATATGCACGCCGGACGGCGCGATGCCGGGCAGATCGCGCGCGAGGCGGTAAAGCGGCAGCGCATCGTCCCAGGCGACGCCGAATTTGTTCTCGGCCTTGCCGGTCGCAATCTTGTGGTGCGTCCCGGCGTCGACGTCCGGGTTTACCCGCAACGCGATGCGCGCCGTCATGCAACGGTCCGAGGCGACTTCGCTCAAGGCCTCGAGCTCGGCGCGGGATTCGACGTTGAACGCGTAGATGCCGGTTTCGAGCGCGAACGCCATCTCGCCGCGCGTCTTGCCGACACCGGAGAACACGATCTTCTCCGGCGCAATCTTAGCCCGAAGCGTGCGCCGCAGCTCACCCTCCGAGACGACGTCCATGCCTGCGCCCTTGCGCCCGAGCGTCGCCAGTACGGCGATGTTCGAGTTCGCCTTGACCGAGAAGCAGATGAGCGTGTCGGAGCCCGCAAACGCATCGGCGAAGACGCGGTAATGGCGCGTAAGCGTCGCGGTCGAATAGCAGTAGAACGGCGTGCCTACTTCGTCCGCGAGCGCGGCGAGGCTGACCTCCTCGGCGCTGAGGGCGCCGTGCCTGTAGGTGAAGTGATGCATTTCTGTCCGGGGAACGACGTTGGCCGGATGCATAGCCTCTGGCGCAGCGAAGCGCGAGGTGTTGTAGCCCGGATGGAGCGGAGCGCAATCCGGGAACAGGCGTGCCCCGGATTTCGCTTGCGCTGCATCCGGGCTACGTCAACCCGTGGTGCTAGAGCAGCCCGTCCAGGATGAAGCGGCGGTTCGGCTTGCCGTCGGGCGCTTCATAAGGCGGCGCACCCTCCGCTTGCGGTGGGAGCGGCGGCTTTTCCAGCGAACCTCTGCGGCCGCACGCCGTCAGCGTCAGACTGAGCGCAAGGACGCACACAAGCGCCATGACGAAAGTCGCGTGGCGAGACATGGATCACCCCGTTCGGCGCAGATGCGCCATTCCCTCAGGATCGATTTTAGCCTGAGCCGGGCCCCGAGTCCAAACGCTTTATCCATGCCTCCCCCTGGGCTTTCACGTTAGCCGGGGCCGTTCCGCCGTAGCTTGTGCGGCTGTTCACGGACCGGGCAGGATCAAGAACCGCGTAGATTTCCTCGCTAATTCGGCCGTCGACCCCCGTCATGGCGTCGAGCGGCAGTTGCGCCAGCGTGACCCCTCTCGCATCGGCCTCGGCGACGATTTTTCCCGTGATGTGGTGGGCTTCGCGGAACGGTACGCCCTGCCGCACGAGCCAGTCGGCGAGGTCGGTCGCGGTCGCATGGCCCCGCCCGGCGCTGGCCGACATCGCGTCCGCGTCGGGCTGGATGTCTTCGATCATGCCGGTCATGGCCGCGAGCACAAGGCCGAGGGCATCGAGCGCGTCGAACACCGGTTCTTTGTCTTCCTGCATGTCCTTCGAATAGGCGAGCGGCAGCCCTTTCATGACGATGAGCAGCGCCATGAAGCTGCCGGCGATGCGCCCCACCTTGGCGCGCGCAAGCTCGGCCGCGTCGGGGTTGCGCTTCTGCGGCATGATCGAGGAGCCGGTCGTGAACTTGTCCGACAGGGCCGCGAAACCAAACTCGGCCGTCACCCAGAGCACAATCTCTTCTGCCAGCCGCGACATGTGCATGGCGCAGATCGAAGCGGCGCTCAGCGTCTCGAGCGCAAAGTCGCGGTCGGATACCGCGTCGAGCGAATTCGCCGCCGGCGCATCGAAGCCGAGCGCCTTCGCCGTCATGTCGCGATCGATCGGGAAGCTGGTGCCGCCAAGCGCCGCCGAGCCGAGCGGCGAAACGTTCAGCCGCTTCCGCGCATCGGCGAAGCGGCCGCGGTCGCGCGCCAGCATCTCGACATAGGCGAGGAGATGATGCCCGAAGGTGATCGGCTGGGCCGGCTGGAGATGGGTGAAGCCCGGCATCACCGTGTCCGCATGCGCCAGCGCCTTCTCGGCGAGCGCCCGTTTCAGCCTTGAGAGGGCCATGTCAATCGCATCGATCGCATCGCGGATATAGAGCCGGAAATCGGTCGCCACCTGGTCGTTGCGGGAGCGCGCCGTATGCAGCTTGCCGGCAACGGGCCCTATCAGATCCTTCAGCCGAGACTCGATATTGAGGTGAATGTCTTCCAGCGCGCGCGAGAAGGTGAACG
>JBKJVQ010000001.1:0-3535 GCA_046717125.1 Methyloligellaceae bacterium | reverse complement strand
CCTGTAGGCTGACAGCGTCGAAGACCTCGACGACTACTTACAGGTCTTTCTGAAAAAAGGCGCGGCGTGTGAGGCTGGAGCGGCAAGGCCGCCAACTAGGGCGGCCTTTTTGCTCATTTTGTCTTTTTATTAGTGTCGGTCTTCGTATCGGTGCTAGTGGACTTAGGCTCAACTTTCTTGCCCATCTCTTTTATCTGTTCCTCGCCAGCATCACGGAACTCCTTAGAGCCGCCCGTGATCTCACTCTTTTCCTTTTCAGGCATTGGAATGGCTCCCTAGTTGTTCGCCTCCAGCTTGCATCCTACCCGTGTTAGGGCTCGGGCGCTAATCGAATCTAGGACCACTCACTCCGGCAACTAGGTGCGACCCACGGCCGACGAGCAGGCTTCGCGGCGACGTTTGGAATTGCCTTCGGCCTCCTGATCGTCGGCCTGGGTGCGGCACTGGGCCTCGCGGCATTGATTTCAGGCTCAGCCCTGCTTTATGCGGGGCTCCGTTGGGGTGGGGTTGCCTACCTTCTGTGGCTAGCTTGGGATGGATGGCGCGACGCCGCTGAAACCTCTCCGGCGCGCACAGACGACGATGGCGTCGATACAACGTTTTTCATGCGCGGCCTCGTTACGAACCTGCTCAATCCGAAGGCTGCAGTGTTCTACGTCGCGGTGCTTCCGACATTTGTGGATGAGATGCTTCCTGTGCTTGGGCAGACCGTTCTGTTATCCGTTGTGTACGTTTTGATCGCGACCGTCGTCCACACCTCAATCGTATCACTTGCAGGCACCGCGCGGCCGTTCCTCGAAGACCCCGACCGTAGTCGCATTATACGGCGAAGCATGTCCTTCGCACTCGCGGTGATTGCAATATGGTTTGCGTTCACCACCGCGCGTTAAATCCGCCTGTGTCGCGGCGGGCGCTAGATCAATAAACAGGAGCGGGCCCTTAGGAGAAGCTCCGTCGGCCGTTATGAATAGCACCAGGAAATTGTGGGTCTATTTAGCGACCCTCCTCATCGCGTCCTTCGCTACCCTTCTGTGGACGGGCGGTGAAATCTTTCGCGAAGCGCCTCCCATGCCTGAGCGTGTGGTTTCAACCGACAGGCAACTGATCTACACCCGCGCCGACATCGAGCTGGGTCGTCGGGTTTGGCAATCCACCGGCGGAATGCAGTTGGGATCGATCTGGGGACACGGTGCTTATGTCGCGCCTGATTGGACCGCCGATTGGCTGCATCGCGAAGCTATCGGATTGCTCGACCTATGGTCGCAGCGTGAGGTCGGGGGCGCTGGTTACAACCGGCTTTCTGAAGAGCAAAAAGCAACGCTTCGGGGCCGTCTCGAGGCTCGCATCCGGAACAACACCTACGATGCCGAAACTGAAACCATCACGCTCGACGCGGATCGTGCCGCCGTCATAGGCAGCGTCGCCGCCCACTATCGAGGTCTGTTCGGCAACGACCCCGCCACCGCCGCGCTGCGTGACGCTTACGCGATGAAAAACAACACAGTGCCGAACGCGGAGCACCGGCGCGCCCTCACGGCCTTCTTTTGGTGGGCTGCATGGGCGACCGTGACTGAGCGCCCCGGAAGCGACGTTACGTATACCAATAACTGGCCCGGCGAGCCGCTGGTTGGGAACAGCCCGCCAGCGAGCTTATTCTTGTGGTCCGCGTTCAGTGTCATCCTCCTGCTTGCGGGCATCGCCTTGCTCGGATGGCACCACGCCGTCACTGCAGGACGCGAGAGGGAGCCCCAGGCGCTGCCCGCCACGGATCCGATGTCGCGAGTCCAAGTCACGCCATCGATGAAGGCTGCGGCGACGTACTTCTGGGTTTTGTTGGGGATGTTCCTGCTGCAAATATTGCTCGGTTCGATTACCGCTCACTACCAGATCGAAGGGCAGTACTTCTACGGCATAAACGTATCAGAGGTGCTGCCGTATTCACTCACCCGCACTTGGCACACCCAATTAGCGGTTCTCTGGATTGCAACAGCTTGGCTCGCCACAGGCCTTTATATGGGGCCAGCCATTTCGGGCCACGAACCCAGGTATCAGCGACTGGGGGTGAACGTCCTTTTGATCTGCCTCATTGTGATCATCGTCGGGTCGTTCGCCGGACAGTGGTTTGCGGTGATGCAGAAACTGGGCCTGGAGCACAATTTCTGGTTCGGCCATCAGGGGTGGGAATATGCGGACATGGGCCGCTTTTGGCAGTGGTTTCTATTTGCCGGACTGATGCTGTGGCTGGTGCTGGTCGGTCGCGCATTGTGGCCGACGCTGCGTTCCAACACGGAGTCCAGATCGCTCGTCGCCTTGCTGTTTCTATCCACCGTGGCGATCGGCTTATTCTATGCCGCTGCGTTAATTTCCAGGGAGCACAGCCATATTTCGGTGGTCGAGTACTGGCGTTGGTGGCTGGTACATTTGTGGGTCGAAGGGTTTTTCGAAGTCTTCGCCACGGCGGTGCTCGCCATCATCTTCACCCGTCTCGGGCTGCTACCGGTCAAGATAGCGACCGTGGCGGTGCTGTTCGGCACGATCATATTCATGGCGGGCGGCGTACTCGGAACCCTGCACCATCTGTATTTCAGCGGCACGCCGACAGCGGTGATCGTGCTCGGCGCGAGCTTCTCGGCGCTCGAAGTCGTGCCATTGGCCTATGTCGGCTTTGAAGCCTATGAGAGATATAAGCTAAGTCACGCGACGGCCTGGATGGCGCGTTATCGCTGGCCGGTCATGTTCTTCCTGGCGGTGGCATTCTGGAATATCGTGGGTGCCGGCCTACTGGGCTTCCTGATCAATCCGCCGCTGTCGTTGTACTACATGCAGGGGCTCAATCTGACGCCGTTGCATGCACATACAGCGCTGTTCGGTGTGTACGGCATGCTCGGCATCGGGCTCGTGTTGTTCTGCCTACGAGGCCTGAAGCCGGACCTTTTGTGGAACGAGCGCCTGCTTAAGATCAGTTTCTGGTCGTTCAATATCGGCTTGGCCCTGATGGGCGTGCTGACTTTGCTGCCCATCGGCACCCTACAACTACTGGCGGCGGTGGAGCACGGCTATTGGTATGCGCGGTCGGCTGAGTTCATGCAGCAGCCTCTGATTGATTTTCTGGTGTGGATCCGTGTTCCCGGCGACATCATCTTTAGCGTCGGGGCGTTGACTCTGACGTGGTTCGTGGTCGGGTTATGGGTGCGTCCGAAGTATGAGCACGACGACTTAGCCTGCAGGTTGCGGGCGTAAAGGCTTTCACCGGCACCGAGCCCGGCAGATCGAGCTTTCCGAAGATGCGCACGCCGTTGTGCTCGGCGATCTCTCCGGGCCTGGCGAGCTCGGCATTGCCGCCGCGCTCGACCGCAAGATCGACGATGATGGAGCCCGGCCGCATGCTCTCGATCATCTCCTTGGAGATGAGCTTCGGCGCCGGCCGGCCCGGGATCAGCGCCGTGGTGATGACGATGTCCTGGTTCTTCACGTGCTCGGCGACAAGTTCAGCTTGCTTCTTATTGTAGGCGTCGGACATCTCCTTGGCGTAGCC